>JBGCDT010000570.1:0-7207 GCA_045105695.1 Saprospiraceae bacterium
GGTATTCGATAGTTCAGGGTTCGACGATGGATAGCCTCGCGACTAAATTTACAACAACGTATCATACTGCTTCTATGATTCCTGTTTTTGCTTATGGACCTGGTGCGGAAAAGTTTGCGGGTATTTATGAGAATACGGCTATCTTTGATAAAATGAAACATTTGCTAGGATTATAAGCTAAAGACCTTGTCAATAAAAAAAGCGCAAACGGTTTTCCGTATGCGCTTTTTTTATTATTCTAACAATACATTTACAAATGACGCTCTGCATGGTAAGAACTTCTAACCAGTGGTCCACTTTCTACAAAATCAAACCCACGTTTCATTCCTTCTTCTTTGTATTTTGCAAAAATATCAGGATGTACAAATTCGGCTACATCTAAATGCATTTTTGTTGGCTGGAGATATTGGCCGATTGTGAGAACATCACAGCCATGAGCAACTAAGTCATCCATTGTTTCAAAAACTTCTTCCTGCGTTTCTCCAAGGCCAACCATAATACCTGACTTTGTTCTGTGGCCAGCTTCTTTCGTTCTTTTGATCTGGTCAAGACTTCTTTGGAATTTTGCCTGAGGACGAACCATACGATAGAGTCTTTTCACTGTTTCCATATTATGTGAAACAACTTCTTGCCCTCCTTCAATCATTCTATCCAAAGCATCCCAGTTTGCTCGAACGTCAGGAATCAATGTTTCAATCGTTGTCTCTGGAGACATTTCCTTTACAGAACGAACTGTCTGATACCAAATTTCAGCACCACGGTCTTTCAGCTCGTCTCTATTTACGGAAGTAATAACGGCATGCTTCACCTGCATCAATGAAATGGCTTCAGCTACTCGCCTTGGTTCGTCTTCATCGTACTCAGGTGGACGACCAGTTTTTACTGCACAGAACGAACAGGAACGTGTACAGGTGTTTCCAAGAATCATGAAAGTGGCAGTTCCTGCACCCCAGCATTCACCCATGTTAGGGCAATTTCCACTTTGACAAATGGTATGTAGGTTGTACTCATCAACTAGAGAACGTACTCTTTTAAAGTCCTCTCCGATTGGCAGTTTTACGCGCAACCAACTAGGCTTTCGCTTTCTAGGTTCCTCCTTATTGTCGCTTACTATTGGTAGTTCAATCATTATTAATTATCTGTTGTCATCCTTGCTGAAGTGTTCC
This sequence comes from Saprospiraceae bacterium, assembly GCA_045105695.1. Taxonomy (GTDB): domain Bacteria; phylum Bacteroidota; class Bacteroidia; order Chitinophagales; family Saprospiraceae; genus CALGLS01. The sequence continues at coordinate 1,167 of JBGCDT010000570.1, forward strand.
AACAAATGATGGTCTATTATCTTCTCTTTCCTAACTGCAAAGTTAGGTAAAGGTTTATAAAAAACGGCCGGTTTTCACTATTAGTGATTTGGTCATTTTCTACCATGAGCGGGATCTTTCTGTAAAAAACATCAATCATAACACCAGCCTCCAGAGCTTTTACCATTTCATCGAAAGCTCCCCAGTCAAAGTGAGCCCCTATCTTAAAATGAGCGCCAGGTATAGGTCGTATTTCTGTGAGCCCTTTACTGAATCCAGAAGAACCATATATACTATTGTTGTTAGCGAGATTTAAAAAAGTACCTGCATTTTCTTCAGAGTATTTTTCACTTCGTATTTCGCCAATACCATCTCTTTGATATCTAAGCTCTAAATAGTAAGGTTTTAAAAGCCCTAATGTAAGCCCACCTTCATAACTAAATCCAATGGCCAGTCCTCTATCCTTTGCCTTTTCTGAAAGGTATCTTTTTACACCCTTACCCGCTCGGATAACATAGAGGTTGTTTTCTTTTCCGTAGAAATAACTTCTGGCAGATCGGTTACTGATTCCACCATTTGCATCTGAACTGGTTCTATTTCCTTTGACATGTCGAAGTTCGCCAACCTGAAGATGATAATAAGAGGTCTTGTAGTAAGTCTGGATCGTTCCGAAGTTAACACCAAAAGCAATACCTACACCTGGAGTATGCAAAGTCATATCAAAGGTCGTTTCTTTGTTGTAAACCAAACCCTTGAGCGTTGTGCTACTTGATTTCAGTGAAGACTGGGCATTCATCAAGACGACACTGCTTAGTAGAATAGTAGATAATAATAGGCGACGGATCATAATTTCAAGCTTGTGATGAACGAATACAAAACTAGTTCTGACTAATAAAATGGAATAAACTTATTTTGGTTTAATGGATTGCTATTTCTATATCCATTAAATCTATTCCTAAAGAACTCAATTTTAGTATTCAATATACAGTATTTAACGGATAAATTATGCTGTAGGTGCATATCCACAAACATAAAAAACGGAAAAGGGTAGCGCTCTGACGGATTCCATTGGGAAATGTGCGCTTTAGCTTTACTTTTGATAAGTCTTTTTCGATGATTCTAGATTTGAAATGGCTCAAAGAAGCTTTTTACTTATGAAAATAGTTGTCCATTCTTTTCATCATTCTCCAAGGTTGATTTATGCCGCTGACTTTTTGCTAGGGCAAATTCTTGGTTTTGAGGTAGACTATACTTCGGAAAAAGAAAAGACGGAATCCAAAGGCACCATCCATCTGTACTATGGAAAAGCCCGACCAGTTTTTGCTAAATTTTTTCTCCCCGCCCATCCGATGTTGGAGGAGTCCGCGATACTAAGTCCTTTAGTAGAGGTACACAAAACGAATGGCTTAACATCTTTTTTCCACCTTCCGGAAATTGAAAACCCAGATTTACCTTTTGATCTTTTTGCGTTGACCTTTTATCTACTAAGTCGTTTTGAGGAATATGACCAATCAATTGAGCGAGATGAACACCAACGATTTTCTGCGAAATCATCTTTAGCTTATCAGCAAAATTTTCTACATCAACCTCTTATTGATTGTTGGGCATGGCGACTTTATGATCTATTGAAGGTTCGTTTTCCCAACTGTCCTGACAGAAAACCGAGCTATCATTTTTTGCCGACAATAGATGTTGACTTTGCTTGGGCGTATTTGCACAAGAGTAGCTTACGGACAATTCGAACCCTTCTGAAATCCATCCTGGGTCTAAATGGTAGCCTGTTTTTGAAGCAAGTAAATGTATTGTTAGGAAAAGAGAAAGATCCATATGATACCTTCGAATTTCTACAGAAAACGCATCAAGTGAATAATGTAAAAGCATTGTTTTTCATGCTGTTGGGAGAATATGGAACTTACGATAAAAATCATCCTGGTGACCATCCAAAGATGCAGTTACTAATGAAGCAATTAGCAGCGGATGCAGAAGTAGGAATACACCCTTCTTATATTTCTAACAATAATTTTACAACTTTAAAAAAAGAGAAAATTCTTTTAGAAAAGGCCCTAGGAAAAACTGTTCTGAAAAGCCGTCAGCATTTTCTAAAACTAAACCTTCCCAAGACTTATCACTGGTTATTAAAAGTAGGAATTAAGGAAGACTACTCCATGGGGTATGCAGATGCAGTTGGGTTTAGGGCGAGTACTGCGTATCCTTTTTATTGGTATGATTTGGAGAAGGACGAAAGGACCAATTTACGAATTTTCCCTTTTGCAGTAATGGATGTTACTTTGAAAAGGTATCTTAATTTAGCCCCCCAAGAAGCTTTGACTAAAACTACTGAACTAATAGCCCAAGTTCGTCAGACTGGAGGACACTTCTCTTTGTTATGGCACAACAGTTCTTTTTCTGCTGAAATGGGTTGGGAAGAGTGGGGAGGGATTTACGAAAAAATAGTAGCTTTGGCCAATCAAGATCCATCAGCAAAATAAAATCTTTCAACAATGTTCTTACTTAGCAAATTTCCTTCGATCGCAAACACCTACATCGCAGAACTCCGAGATGTAAACATACAAAAAGACCGAATGCGCTTTCGTCGAAATCTAGAGCGGATAGGGGAGGTGCTCGCTTATGAAATTAGTAAAACACTTAGCTATGAAGAAGAGGACGTCGAAACGCCGTTAGGAATTGCTAAAGCTAATTTGACATCGGATCGAATAATTGTTTCCAGTATTTTGAGAGCAGGCTTGCCTTTTCATCAAGGGATTTTGAATGTTTTTGACAAAGCGGATAACGCTTTTGTTTCTGCTTACCGAATGCATCACAAGGATGGAACTTTTGAAATAAATTTACAATATACCTCTTGCCCTGATCTGACGGATTCTGTTCTCATCTTGGCAGATCCGATGTTGGCTACCGGAGCTTCAATGGATGTAACCATAAGACAATTAAAAGAATATGGAGTACCTAAAAAAATCCATGTAGTTACAGCCATCGCCTCTGCTTATGGTCTAGAATACATCAAGCGTTTACATCCAGATGTGTCATTATGGATTGGTGATTTAGACGAAGAACTCACTGCAAAATCTTACATCGTCCCAGGTCTGGGAGACGCAGGTGATCTGGCCTATGGCGCAAAGTTGCAGGACTAATTGGGAATACTATCGCCTTTGGATACAACGTTTAGAGCTTGTTCCAAAACTCAAAACCCATGAAAGCGTACCTGCAATTATTCATTCTGGTTTTTTTCTTTTCTTTCTATTGCTATAAATGTCAGACGAATATTGCTGCTGAGGAAAGTAGCGGATTCAATGCTTTTTCTGGAAAGGAAAAGAGGGAAGTCAAATACGAAAAAACGGAAGAGAAGGTTGTCGCTTCGGTAAGTTCAGCTCCTGGTAAAGTAGCTGTTAAAACGAAAATCCATCCTAAATTAAAATCCAATTCAAACTGTAACTCTTCAAGTTTCGATGCGATGACTGTTGTCAGAAAAGCAGTGAAAAAGAACAGTGGTTTGAAATATCGAAGTAGTGATACAACAGACTGCTCGGGTATTTTTCATCGAGTGCTTTTTGAACTAAAAGCTTTTTGCTCGGACGCTAAGCTTCCTCCGTTCTCTGCCAGATCTTCTCGGAATTTAGCACGTTGGTATCATGACCACGGTACTTTCAATATCATTAGAAATGCAGCGCAGAGTGGAGATCTGATTACAGAAGGGGCAGTTGTATTCTATGGACATGGGCGAGGGAAGTCCTATGATTTTTCTACAATGAAAATTACTGATCTGACGAACGGGAACAGTGGTATCAATCACGTAGCCATCGTGACCAAAGTCAATCGAGAAAACGGAAAGCTGGTCTCTTACGAACTTTTTCATGGTCGAAATAAAAGGAAGAAATCTGGAATAACTACTGCTTACCTAGCACATCCTCGAAAAGCCAAACTGCCTGCTTATGGTCACTACGATGCGCCTCTTCTTGCAGTCGCCCAGTTATTTGGGAATTAACTTATTGGCTTTCAAATCAAAGTAGGTCTGTGTTTTATATATTAAATATATTTATATGTATGGCTTGAATATTGTATTAGTGTTCTTATTAGTAACAACGAAAAATTAACTTCAGAATCCGCCTTGAAAAGTACTGACTGTAACGGCCTCGGGAGAGTAGGTAAGGACTTTTCAAGGAGCGTAAAGATTCTGAAATTATTTTTTGTGTAATTCTTAACAAGAAAATTTACAGATAATGAGAACACTAATCCTATTGATCGCCCTTGTCACAACTAACCTTACACTAGGTTTCTCCAATTCGTCTGCTATTGCAGGTCAAGCAAACAATACACTTCCGGCAGAAGGCATATTTGAGGATAAAATGATAGAAGTACAATTAGACATAAAAATTATTAACACGGAGGAAGTCGCTTCTGAGTTCTTTTATTATGACATCGTAGGGCTTGAAGAAGATGCTACCGTAGAGTTTCTGACCAGTGGAGCTACTAAAGACCTCACGTCTTTGACTGCGAATTTGAAACTAACTAAGACCTATGTCAGAATCGGAATCAAACTAAGGTGGGAAAAAGAAGCAAAGTATTTTTTGTTTGATCGCAACGAGTTGACTTACGGAATGATTGATTTATCAAAAGGTAAAGAATAAGCTTGTTTTCAATAGTTGTAAACGACTTTTTGTCTTACTTCATGGAGCAATGTTTACCTTTGCGCCATGTCATATGCTACGCACAACTTATCAGATACTATAGTCGCTCTGGCCACTCCACCCGGAGCTGGAGCCATCGGTGTCATACGATTATCAGGGCTGGATGCCATCCGAATTGTAGACGCTGTGTTTAATGGAAAAGATTTACAAAAACAAAACAGCCACACGATCCATTTTGGAACCATCCGAAATGAAGAAGGTAATATTCTAGACGAAGTATTAGCGTCCCTTTTCGTTGCTCCAAAATCCTACACTAAAGAAAATGTGGTAGAAGTCTCCTGCCACGGCTCCTCCTTTATCATTCAACAACTGATCGAATTATTTATCCGCAAAGGAGCGCGTATGGCGCAACCTGGGGAGTTCACCTTACGTGCTTTTCTGAATGGACAAATGGATTTGAGTCAAGCCGAAGCGGTTGCCGATTTGATTGCCGCTTCCTCTTCCTCGGCGCATACCGTTGCCATGCAGCAGATGCGTGGCGGCTTTAGCCATAAGATCGCAGGTTTGCGTCAGCAGCTGATTGATTTCGCTAGTTTGATCGAACTGGAATTGGATTTCGGAGAGGAAGATGTGGAATTTGCCAATCGAGACGACCTCAAAGAACTGGTGCAAAAAATTCAGAAGTTGCTTAGGGCCTTGATTGATTCTTTCCGTTTGGGAAATGTAATTAAGAATGGCGTAAGTACGGTTATTGCCGGAAGACCGAATGCTGGGAAATCCACTTTGCTAAATGCGCTCCTCAATGAAGAACGCGCCATCGTAAGTGAAATCGCAGGGACGACCAGAGATACCATTGAAGAGGTACTAAACATAAAAGGCATCAGCTATCGCCTCATAGACACTGCGGGTATTCGCGAGGCCCAAGACCAGATCGAAGCCATTGGTGTAGAAAAAACAATGGAGAAAGTAGAAAGCGCTGCACTGATGATTTATGTCTTCGATGTTGCTCGAACTAAGGTAGAAGAGGTACAGGCCGATCTAGAAAAACTCGTCAAAGACAATGTCCCTTTTCTAGCCATCGCCAATAAGATGGATTTATACACCACGGCCAAAATGGAGGATTTCGCCAGCGACCTCTTACCTACAGAAAACTTCATCCCCGTCTCTGCTGCCAACAAAATGAATATCGAATTCCTTAAGGAAAAACTCTACAACTTAGTTCTAGACAACAAGCTCAATATGGAGAGTACCATCGTCACCAACTCCCGACACTACGAAGCTCTTAACAAGGCGCACACGTCTCTGGACGATGTGCTGCGCGGGATGGCGGATGGCGTGACTTCTGATTTTGTGGCGATGGATATTCGTCAGGCATTGCATCACCTGGGGACGATAGTGGGGGAGGTGAGTACAGATGAT
>JBGCDT010000571.1:0-7674 GCA_045105695.1 Saprospiraceae bacterium
TGACAAATGGTTGTATCGTTTTGAAGTTCGGGGGGAACCAATTCCGTTTCCGTAATATAAAGGTAGAATGTATCTCTGTTACATGGATCACTTTGCACATCTATACCTAGGGTTTCAATTCCTTCTGTTATTCCATCTTCAAAAACATTAATTGGAACAGATACAGAACTGTCACCCGCTGCAATGAATAAATCTTCAGGGATAAATTCGTAATCAACTCCATTTTCAGCAGTCCCAAAAATAGTATAATCAATAAACAAATCAGCCTCCACTGGATTAGGGAGCGAGAAGCTAAGCATACCCGGTGTACAACCTTCTGCAAGTGTTCCGTCCAAACTAACCGTATTGATTTCTACTTCTAATGAACCAGTTCCAAAACTCTTAGCTTCTAGAAAAACGGCGGAATCAAAAGCAGTATCACCTGCATCTGCAACAGCAAGCTTTATCGTGTATTCTTCACAAGGTATCACGACAACCTGAGCAATAAATACGTCGAGAATTCCATCATAAGTTAGGGTCATACTTCCTGAATTATCATTATAATATTCTCCGTAAGCGAGGCTACCATTTGGAGGTGTACAATTGACTAAAGTACCATTGGCACCAACAACTCCTGGGTTTACATTATTGATAGTAACCGGAAGATCAGTGAATGTGGTTCCACTGGGGTCAGAGGGATCTGGTATAAAAGCAATGTTCTGCCCGTTGTTTTCAAATGGTCCGTTGATACCAGGACCTGATATGAAGAAACCAAAAGCATCATTGAAACCACTACAAGCATACTCAGGATATTCTTCCGATGCCCAAGAATATTTAAATCGGAGGGTATCGTTAATAGGAACGAATGTAATTTCATATAATGCAACATCTTGAGCATTGTTTCCATTCATGATAGCATTTACATCTGGGTCGTTTACTGTAGAACCAGATGTACCACCAGTAGTACCTCCTCCATTGTTCGCTGTTGCTGCAGTAGTTGCTGCTCCACTTGACATTACAATACCACGATCCATCCCAACGTCATCCAAACCATTAGTGAAATATCCAACAGCTACATCTTCTCCCTGAAAGGTAATGTTAGAAACTTCTACACCGTCTCCAAGGAAGACATTGGAAATTAAGTTTTCAGGAGTGAAGAGTGTTCCAGTAGGTTCAACTTCTAGTTGTGCGAAGAGAGACGCTGATAAAGTGGTGGTAAAAAGAATAGCTAATAAAGTACGTGTGTTGAATGTAAATGAATTCATCATGTTGGTAGTAAGTTTCAAAAACTAGAGTTCAGTTTTAGGACGTGATTTTTTAGGAAAAAAAGTTAATAAACTTGTCTATTTAAATAGAGTGAAATAGAACGATAAGTGCTGCTTGTTTAAACAATGAAGTTAGCGCTTTTGTACGGTATCTTACAAAGAGGACATTAAAATTTTGTAAAAAACGGGACAGGCCGGTGAATATCGATCAAGTTTCGGTAGAAAAGCCCTTTTTATCGAATAAAATGTTAAGAAGTTAGAGAGGGATTGTAGATTTGCCGCAATATTTTGAGCACCGGTTTTACATAGTGTTTTTTATAAAACCTCATAAGTTTATTATCAGTGTCTTATTTTACTTTTTAGCTTATTATTTTTCGATCAAAAATATCGATTCTATACATACTAACAACTCACAGTAAATTATCTAAACATGGCAAACTTCTTTAAAATTGTATTTGGTTCTTGCTTAGGTGTAATACTCGCTACACTCGTAGTTTTTGTTATTGGCGGAACACTTATCACTTCTTTAGCTTCGAAATCAGAAGAAGGGAAAAAGGTAGAGGCAAACTCAGTTCTTAAAATAAACTTCGATGGACCAATTCCAGAAAAAAGCAATAATGTCCCTGTTGATCCAATGGCATTTGAAATAGAGAAAACAGTAGGTTTGCACGATATGGTTGCAGCTATTGAACATGCAAAAACAAACGATAAAATAAAGGGGATCTATTTGGACTTAAGTAATGCACCAGGTGGTCGAGCAACTTCTGCTACCCTGCGTAAAGCACTTCTTGATTTTAAATCTGAGGACAAATTCATTATTGCTTATGGAAAATCCTATTCACAAGGGAGCTACTATATGGCTTCAACTGCTGATGAGGTTTTGATGAACCCTGTTGGTGAAGTTAACTTCCTAGGATTTGGTGTTCAGATTCCTTTTTTCAAAGACATGCTAGATCGCTTAGGCATCAAAATGCAAGTGTTCTATGCTGGTCAGTTCAAGAGTGCTACAGAACCATTCCGACGTTATGAAATGAGTGAGCAGAACAGATTGCAGGTTGGAGAATACATTGAAGCGATGTATGCTAACTATCTGGAAGACTTATCTGAATCTCGTGGAATTCCAACAACTCAATTACGCGAATTAGCAAATACCTACGCCTTAAGAACAGCTGAGGATGCTCTGAAGTATAAGTTCGTTGATAAGCTGGTTTACTATGATGAAGTACTTGATAATTTAAAAGAGAGATTAGGCTTAGAAGAAGATGATAAGATTAAGATGGTTTCTCTTCAAGATTATGAGGGTGGAAATAAAAGTAAAATCAACTTTAAAGTAAAAGATAAAATTGCAGTTGTATATGCTGAAGGAAGTATTGTTGACGGGGAAGGAGAAGCTGGATCAGTTGGAGGTGATAAGTATGCTTCCATCATCAGAAAAATTAGAAATGAAGATAAGTATAAGGCAGTAGTACTACGTATCAACTCTGGAGGAGGTTCTGGTCTTGCTTCTGAAATTATGTGGAGAGAACTCATGCTATGTAAAGAGGAAGGACTCCCTGTAATAGCTACTATGGGTGACGTCGCCGCATCAGGTGGTTATTATATTGCTTGCATGGCAGATACTATCTTAGCTCAAGAGAATACAATTACAGGCTCTATCGGAGTTTTCGGTATGATACCAAGTATGGAAAAGATGTTGGATGAAAAGGTTGGAGTTACTTTCGATTCTGTAACAACTGGTCCTTTTTCTCTTGGCCTAGGAATTACATCTGACATTGGAAAAGAACAAGGAGCCATCATTCAAAAAGGTGTAGAAGATTTCTACCAGCTCTTTCTAAAACGTGTCGCAGAAGGAAGAGATATGACTATAGGTGGTGTCCATGAAGTCGCTCAGGGTCGTGTTTGGACAGGTGAAAAAGCACAGGCATTAGGACTCGTAGATGTCATTGGTGATCTTCAAGATGCAATTGATATTGCGGCGAGCAACGCAGGTCTTGAGGAGTATCGAATTGCAGAATTTCCAAAAGCAAAAGATCCAATTCAAATGTACATCGAAATGATTACAGGAAAAGAAGACGAGGCAAGAATGATGTTAGAAAAAGAGGTAGGAAACATTTTTCCAAATTACAAGTACTTAAAAGAAATCAAAGAAATGGAAGGGGTACAAGCTAGAGTGCCTTTTATGATTGATGAGTGGAAATGATTTATTAGAAAGTAAGAGGAGAATAGAAGAAGTAAGAAAAGGGTGAAAGAGGCTTGAAAAGGGTTTTTCGTTTTGTCGCGCTTTATTCGTGATAAATTCTGCAAATTTAGCGAAACCCTCTTCTACCTTTTTCACCCTTTTCGGCCGTCTATAAAATAAACAAAATGACGAATCAACTAAAAACAGCTTTCAAAGGCATGGCTATGGGGATGGCCGAAGTCATTCCTGGAGTATCAGGTGGTACAATCGCATTCATTACTGGTATCTATGAAAAGCTTCTCAATTCCATTAAAGCCATTGGCCCTGAGGCGATTAGCGCATTCAAAGAAAGAGGTATTGGAGGGGCTTGGTCAGCAATAAATGGAAATTTTCTACTGGCTTTAGGAGGAGGAATGGTTCTAGGAATCATCACTGGCGTTTTTGGAATTACTTACCTTTTGGAAAATTATCCTCCAGCCGTTTGGGCCTTTTTCTTTGGATTAATTATCGCCTCTGCGATTTATATCGGACGTCAAATTACGAAATGGTCTACTGCTGAAATCGTCGCCCTTGTTATTGGAACAATCGTCGCATATGGCATAACAATAATATCACCAGCAGAGGGTTCTCAAAACCTTGTATTCGTTTTTCTATGTGGTATGCTGGCCATTTCTGCATTGATCTTACCTGGTATCTCCGGAAGTTTTATTTTGCTCCTAATGGGCATGTATACTTATATTATCAATGATACATTGAAACCTGCTCTGAAGACTTTAGCACCTGAAAAGCTATTGGTCATGTTCGTTTTTGCAATGGGCTGTCTGACAGGTTTGATGACTATCTCAAGATTGCTGTCCTGGACATTCAAAAACTACCGAACAGTTACTCTAGCTACGCTTACTGGGTTTATGATAGGTTCGTTAAATAAGATATGGCCTTGGCGAAACCCTATAGAATGGTTACGTGATAAAACAGGTGCGATTGTTTTGGATGATATGGGTGCTCCCAAAAAAATCCTAATGGAGCAGAACGTTTTCCCTTCAGGTTATGAAGCGGGCGATCCAATGGTCTTGGCAGTAATTGTAATGATGGTTTTAGGCTTAGTCACTGTCTTTGGATTAGAAAAACTGAGTGGAGAAAAGTAAGCCCCAATTTTAACTTTTTTATAAGCAAAAGAGAGGATCTGGTTTTACACAAACCAGATCCTCTCTTTTTTAATTATTTTATTATGTAAATGAATGATAGTCATTTGATTATAAGGAAAGTGTTAAGTTGTAATTCAACAAACTATTCTCAATGAAAAGATCATGTAAGACTATTGTTTGAGCATCAGTTTGCTTGTAGCATATTAGCGCTTGTTTTAAGCCGTTTTCTACCTACTTTTTTCTATATTTGCGCAAATTAAGCAAACCAAAATAGATAGATGAGCAACGACAGAATTATTGAAGTTCCCATAGAGGACGAGATGAGATCAGCCTATATCGACTACTCCATGTCGGTCATCGTTTCCAGAGCCTTACCTGATGTTCGGGATGGCCTGAAACCAGTACACAGAAGGGTACTTTACGGAATGGAAGAGCTTGGTCTTTCCTACAGCAAATCTCATAAAAAATCTGCACGTATTGTTGGAGAGGTACTCGGTAAATATCACCCGCATGGTGATACCTCTGTTTACGACTCTATGGTTCGAATGGCGCAGGAATGGTCCTTACGATATCCTTTAGTGGACGGCCAAGGTAACTTCGGTTCGATGGATGGAGACAGCCCCGCAGCTATGCGATACACAGAGGCTCGTTTGGAAAAAATCTCTGACGAACTTCTAGATGACATTAAGAAAAACACAGTTGATTTTCAACTCAATTTTGATGATACGTTAAAAGAGCCAACGGTTCTTCCTACTAAAGTGCCTAACCTCCTCATCAATGGAGCTTCTGGTATTGCCGTTGGTATGGCAACCAATATGCTTCCGCACAACCTGTCAGAAGTTATTGATGGCCTCAACGCGACTTTGGATAATCCAGAGATTACGATTCCAGAATTAATGGAACACGTTAAGGCGCCTGATTTCCCAACTGGTGGAACCATCTACGGCGTTTCGGGAGTACGTGAAGCTTTTGAAACTGGACGTGGGCGAGTAGTGGTTAGAGCTAAATCTACCATTGAGGAAATGAAATCAGGGAAGGAGCGAATAATCGTTACCGAAATTCCTTATCAGGTGAACAAAGCTCAGTTGATCGTAAAGATTGCTGATTTGGTCAACATGAAAAAGGTAGAAGGGATTAGTGATATTCGAGATGAGTCTGATAGAAATGGATTACGTATTGTCATCGAAATAAAGCGAGATGCGATGGCGAATGTCGTCCTTAGTAAACTTTATAAATACACACCACTCCAGAGTTCTTACGGAGTAAACAATATTGCGCTTGTAAAAGGCCGGCCTGAGTTATTGAACTTAAAGCAGATGATCGAACTCTTTATAGAGTTCCGTATTGAAGTGATTGTTCGAAGAACTCAGTTTGACCTTGATAAAGCAGAAGCTAGAGCACATATCCTCGAAGGTCTACTAATAGCACTGGACAACTTGGACGAAGTAATTGCTTTGATTCGAGCTTCTAAGACAGTGCAAGAAGCAAGCACTGGTTTACAGGAGCGTTTCTCTTTGTCTGAATTGCAAGCAAAGGCCATTCTTGAAATGCGTTTGCAAAAGCTGACTGGTCTGGAAAGAGATAAGGTCAAGCAAGAATTTGATGAGTTACAAATTCTAATTGCTGATTTAAAAGACATCCTTGGTTCTGTAGATCGTCAGCGAACAATTATTAGAGAAGAGCTTGCAGAGATAAAAGAAAAGTTTGGAGACGAACGTCGTACAGAGATCACTTACGGAGATGATGGAGACATCAATATAGAGGACATGATCGCTAATGAGGATGTAGTGATTACGATTTCTTCTTTAGGATATGTCAAGCGAACCAAAGCAACAGAATATAGAATTCAAGGACGAGGAGGACGTGGTTCTAAAGGTTCTAAGACTCGTGATAAAGATTTCATTGAGCATATGTTTACTGCTACAACGCACAATTATCTGTTGCTATTTACTGAGCAAGGGCGTGTGCATTGGCTGAGGGTTTATCAGATTCCTGAGGCAACTAAAACTTCCAGTGGTCGCGTAATTCAGAACATCATTCAGTTACCTAAGGAAGATAAAGTTCGGGCTTATATAAAAATTGAAGATTTAAAGGATAAAGATTTCATTGATAATCACTTCATTGTATTATGTACAAGAGGTGGAGTCATCAAGAAAACTCCAGTAGAAGCATTCTCCCGCCCTCGAACGAATGGTATTAATGCGATTACAATTCGGGAAGGTGATCAATTATTAGAGGCGAGATTGACGAATGGTAGCGATGATATCCTGATTGGAAACAGCAATGGAAAAGCGATCAGATTCCCAGAGGAGAAAATTAGGGCAATGGGTAGATCTGCCGCAGGTGTAAAAGGTATTACCATCGGAGAAGGAGAGAAAGCGATTGGAATGGTAAGTATCGATCCGAATGATAAAACTAAGACGATACTTGTTGTTTCTGAAAATGGAAATGGTAAGAAGTCTGACTTGGATGATTACCGAACGACGAACCGTGGAGGAAAGGGAGTGACTACATTGAAGGTGAATGATAAGACAGGAGCTTTAGTAGCCCTAAAAGTTGTAGATGAAGGTGATGACCTTTTGATCACTGCTGTATCTGGTATCGTAATCCGAATGTCTACTGATGACTTAAGAGTTATGGGACGCGCAACTCAAGGAGTAAGAGTTATCCGTTTGGATGATGACGATCAGATTGCTGATGTAACGGTTTTGACGACAAGTGAAGAAGAGGAAGATGGAGCTAATACAGAGTCAGAAGATAATACTGAAGCAGGTACTGATTCTTCCGAAAATACGGCTGCTGCCGGCGAAGAAGAGTAAACTACAATTTACTTGAAAGGCTTTAACTTTTTTTAACAAGAGTCATAGGATTCTTAACGTTTAGCTTAGACTTTTAATTGGACGTATTTCGTCTTAAGAACAACTAATAATCTGTAAACGAATTCAATAGTTTAAACACATTTAAAATGAAAAAATTAATATTCCCAATTTTAGCCTTGTTACTTATGGCAGGGACAACTTTCGCTCAAGATGCTTCTACAGCTTATAAAGCTGGATCAAAAGCATATAAGAATTGGCAAACAGAAACTAACAACGAGAAAAGAGCT
>JBGCDT010000572.1:0-2783 GCA_045105695.1 Saprospiraceae bacterium
GTTGGGTCGTGACATGCGAAGTACACCTCTTTCCATTCACCACTATTGGAAATATCTAAAATCCAATAGTTACCAAACCCATCGCTCGCTAATTGTATGGCATTTGGGAAAACTTCTTCATATCCAAAATAATTGATAGCATCAAATTCAATGTCCTCTAAACCAGAAAAATTAAACCCTTTTGCAAATCTAAGTAGCTCTTCTATTTCAATTGGTAAAAAATTATTAGGTAATTTCTTTTTCAACTCTTCGACTTCAATATCTGTCAATCCTTCGAATAGTTCAATTTTATACTTGTAACCATCTTCGTCTTTATACTCTTTATTCAGTATAGACTTTAGTCTTTCAATCGGTTTCATTTTTTTCATTTGATAAGGAAATATGCATGATCAATAATTCCCCAACTCCTCCAACTGCATCAACCACAACTTCGCTGTAATCTTCGCCGTCCGCGCAATCCGCTGCGCCAGTTCAAAACTCATCAGCGGATGATTCAAAGCCTTCTCTAAGTTATGAAAATGATTCTCATCCGCCACACCATGATAGGTGAAAAACGAAACTTGATCATCTTTCAAATGCAACTGATCTTTTATCATTTCTCCCCAGTAACCAGCCAGCCGCTTGCCGATGCCTTCGATGATAAACATGGAGCCGAGCAAGTCAATCGGATTCGGTTTACTAGCTTGCTGAAACATAAAAGAAGTCAGTGCCACAGAACCAATGTTCTTCTCGCCGGCCTGAATCGCTTCCAAAGTTTCTCCAAGTGCGACATAGTTTTTTTCCAGCATCTGAAAATCACGATGCTCCGCCGCTGTATGTTTTATGAACGCAGAACGCAGCTCAAAGATATTAATGTCAATATTGGAAGCTGCTCTGGAAATCCATTGCGAACCATCAATAACCTGCTGTCGCAAATCCATCAGCAGTAATTTGTACTCCTCCAATATCAGTGTTCCAGCATGAATTTTTTCAACGATAGGAACCTTCAATAACTTGGTTTCAAAGTCAATCCAAATCTGCGACAATTGTCGGATGAGCCATTCTGAGGTTTCGTTTTTATCGATGACCAACTCTGGGGATTCTACTTTTCGGATAGGGTAGGCCACGGCATCAGCTGTGCCTCCGACGACGGTCAGTTTCATAAAAGAAGTTATAAACCGACCGCTTTCCGGAACCATGCAAAGGATGGTATCTCCTGCTTTTATTTTTTTATCATACATCAATTCTTCTAGCATGATGTAGATGGAAGCGGCTCCGGTATTTCCTTTTGTAGTTAAATTGCTGAACCATTTTTCGTCAGGGATTTGCCCGCCGCCTTTAACCATAAGTTCTTTGATCGGGGCTTTGAAAAAGTTGGAAGAGTAGTGGCAACAAAACCAATCGACCTTTTCTGCTTCGATCATTCCTTTGTCGATTAGTTCGAAATAATGCGCTACTCCGACCTTCATTACGCTATCCAGTAAGCGGATGTCTTGTTGCAGATTGATGGCTCCGGCTTTGGACGCAGCTTCATAATCTGGGTAATCCAACCAGGTCTGTTCGTCTTCGTTTTTGTTGTCTGTTTTTCCAGTGTACATACAAACGGGGAATTCATTCGCATGTGATTTCAAATCAATCCACTCGATTTTTAATGACAGACCTTTTTCTCTTTTTTTGTTTTGCAAAACCATTGCCCCTGCGCCGTCGGAGAGCATCCATCTTAGAAACTCTGCATCAAAAGGAAGGCTGTCCACCTGCTGTCCTTCAAAACGAGAGGACTTAAACATTCTACTTGCTAGCTCACTTCCCACACTGACGGCCGTTTTTTTCTCTTTGCTTTTAATTTGCAAATAAGCATTCTTCAAAGCCATCACACCGCTGGAACAAACGGATTGGAAACTTGCCACTTCGCATTTTGGAAAATCCAATTGAGCATGAACCATACTTCCAAAACCAGGAATAGGCAAATCTCCCTGCGTCGTTCCCGTTGCTAATAATTCGATTTCAGACCCAGACTGATTACTTTTAGCTAAAGCTTTTTCAACAGCCTGTGCAGCCAATGTCGCATTGGAGTGCGTTGTCTTTTGGTTTTTATCAATAGCATAGTAGCGCTCGGTGATGCCGTTTTGTTTTAGAATACGTTGGCGGACCTTTGAATCTTTACCGTTGATTTTGCCAAGGTATTCTTCCATTTCCTCATTTGTAATAGCATTGTTAGGAAGGAAGGATCCGATACCGGTTATGAAAACATCTTGCATAGTTGTATTTAAGTTTTTTTATCTTTTAAAAAGTGAATACAGTCGATCCAATAAGTCGATTGCAAAGCCAAAGTTTTGTTTTCCCTTGGCGTGATGTGCATTGTGATTGGTGCCGAAAAGCGTCCAGGCACTGCCCGTTCCATTTCCAAAACGATAGTTGCAGTGTCCTGCAAAATTCAATAGAATACTCGTCAGCGGATAAATCGCAATGGCCAAAGGCGCAAAGGCAACGAACAAAGCAATAATCAACGGAACCGTACTCAACAAAGTTGCTTCTAACCAATGAAAGCAATAAACAGAATACACTGTCGGAACCCTCGACCTATGATGTATATAATGCACCCGCTTCATGAAGAACGGCAGGTGCATGATACGATGAACGATAAAGAAATGGACTTCATTCCATAGATTTAGTATCAATAGACCAATGACTATATTTCTAGGACTATTCTCTAATAAAGAAATATGACCGGAGCGAATCAGGTAGATTATCGGAAGCACTGAAAACCCAAAAAGGAAGATGGATTGCAACGAGTATTTTATTTC
>JBGCDT010000573.1:0-2886 GCA_045105695.1 Saprospiraceae bacterium
ATTTGCGCATTTCTGACTGCGCCACCTTGTGAAATCGGTCTACGTAAGACTCTTGTTTTTTTCTTTTCAGAAGGTAAGCTGATCGCTTGCCGTTTTCTTTTTTAGTTGGGGTAATGGAAAGTGTGGTGGGCTGCTCCTGACTTTGGTAAGTCATGTTGGAATAAGAATTAGAAATGTTGTCGCTACTTGTAAGCTCTACCTTAGACGCTGGTGATAGTTTTTCGCTTAAGTGTATCAAGCCATTTCCGATGTAAGCCTTTGCAGACTGAAAGGTAGAACTGGCGGCTTTAGATACAGCGGTCTCTTTAGGTAACTGAGCTGTAGTGTTTGCGAAAGCACCTTGTGCAATGGGGACTGCTTCTGCAATTTTGGAATCCTCAGGGTTTCCGTTGATGTTGAAATTGAGGCTGACCTCTTTTTGCTGCAGCAATAAAAAGCCGATGGCAAGTAGGATCAGGTTGAGTGGTTTTGGTCTTTTGGCTTGACCGACTAGGAGATTGATCTGTGCTTTCATAAAACCTTTAAGATGTCCCATCCCGAGAAAAATAAAATTGCTCATAGTAAATGTGTTTGCGCTTTTGACCAAACGAAATTGTAGTCAAGTGGATTCTAGAACCTTCTGAAAGTGATTAGACTCTTAGTGTGAAAAGGGTGTCTGAAAAATCCGGTCGGAACATAATTCCCTGAAACGATAAGTCAAAAGCAAAGTGATTGAATTGCATGTTTGTATTGCATTGCAAACATAAAACAAAAAGTTTTTATAATCAAAATATTAAAACAAAAAGTTTAAATAAAATTAATTTCACGTTTGATAGATCAAGTAAATGTTTCTTGTTTGAGTTTTCAGGAATGGAGTGAAACTCAGTAATAGCCTCTCTTTTTTGATTGATTTCTCCGTTCTGATTGCTAAAGGATGGAGAACAGATGCTGTTTTAGCAAAAAGAAAAAATAAAAACACATATAAAATTTAATCAATTAAAGGCACGGTATTTGGAAACGTGGTATTAGTGTTAATTGCATATCACGATATTCGTAATGTGTGGATTGACAGTTAAAAAATAAGGGAAGCAATAAAAAGCAAAGGATCAAAACCGAACCGAATATTTTCAACCGATTATATTTCTATCCCAAAACCGTTTTTCTCAAATTCCGATTTTAAAGCTAAAATTAAACGGTCCTTTGTTGCTTCTCTTTATAGTTGGAATTCCCGATGTGCTGCGCTCCGTTTAGGTAGCGTATGTATTTGATAATGTCTTATCCGGGAAGAACGGACTCAAGCTTTATTTACTGGAAGTCGTGCAGACTTCCGACCCTCAGAACAGCAATTCGAGGTAACTGGCCACTACGGTGCGCATGATGAACAGCAAGCCATAAAGGCAAGCTCTGTTTGTCCTTTTCAGAGATTATTTTCTGAGTAGGGTAGACTTAGCGTAGAACGTTTATGCCTGCTCTTCTAATTTGTCTTCTGGTGCAAACCAGGCAGGCAATGCACTTACAAGTGGGAAGTACATTCTGTACTTTTTCAATGATGGTACTCTGTGTAGAGTACCCCACCATTGTGATTACCGACTATTGTCGTGATTGATTTTGTAGACTCCTGTAGCCTGCAAGCTTATATACCTGATGCGTATTGCTTCGGGGGGATATAATAGTAGCTGCATCAAAAATATCTAGGCATTTTATGCTTATCCGATTGATCTAACCGCCACTCCTTGTAGTCGTTTTGGTCACCTCAATCGGATGCAAATGCCCAAGTTAATTTTTGTTGTTGTTCAAGTTTGGATCTAATTTTTTTCAATTATAAAAACTAATTATTTATCATGAACGAAAATCATTTTACCCTATTTACTAAATGGCGAGAGAGGAACAAGACGGTTCCCGAGCGCGCTAATTGTACTGCAAAGCTTATGCGCTTTGCGGTACTGCTTTGTATTTGTTTTTTTGGACGGGAGTTGTCGGCGCAGGGATGCGTTAATTGCGGTGACCCAGTACCAGCAGATCAAATATTCCAATGTATAGAGGCCATCCCACCGGCAGAAGAATTTTTAACTATTAATCCTACTTGTTCGAGTACAGCTACAATTACTACAATTCTAATTTCTGATATGGGAAGTGGAGTTGTAGGAGATCCTAGAGTCATTCAAAGAGATTACTTATATGATGAAGATGGAAATCCAGCAACTGTAGATGATCAATTTACTTGTGGAACTTACAGTTTCAATGTAATAAGACCGAATGATGATGATCCAACAATTACATGTTCTCCAGATCCGCTTCCAGTAAGCTTAGATTCCGGAGAGTGTGATGCTGTTGTGACTTTCCATTTCCCTACTGCTACAACTACCTGTGGTGGAGTTGGAATAATTCAGACTGATGGTACTGGACTTGTTTCAGGTGATGCTTTTCCAATAGGTATCACTACATTAACTTATCAGGCTGTTGGATACACAGGCGCAACTGCAGAGTGTGAGATCAACATCGAGGTGATTGGTAATACACCTGATAATGCACAAATGAATTGTCATGAAGGAACGAATATCAGTGTATCTTCTGATGGATGTACTGCAGTTATCACACCTTCTTTAATTTTAAACGGAGAAGACTACGCTTGTTATGACGACTATATTGTCAAAATTTCTCAGGGTATTCCTTCTTCTGCTATTATTGGTAATAATACGAACGAGGTACTAATTGATGTATCTCAGATACCAGGGTTTGAAACTACTGGTATGTCTGATGAGTTCCCTATCGAGATTATATGGCTTGACGAAAATGGTGACCAAATTAATTCCTGTTGGAACGGTGGTTTTATGATTGAAGATAAAGCTGCTCCTGAAATTTGCTGCACTGACTATACTATCTCTTGTTTTGATTCAGCAGACCCTA
>JBGCDT010000574.1:0-20654 GCA_045105695.1 Saprospiraceae bacterium
AACGTAAAACATAATTGGGTGAGAAAAACCTAACGTTAAAGTTAATAATTGGCCTGCATTCTCAGCTCTGTATCCTACACCGACTAATTCCAGTTGCTTTTCCCATCCAGTAGTAACTCCCTCCACCATATTATTGATCAAAGAACGGTACAAACCATGCATTGACTTATGACGTTTTTGTTCTGTAGGCCGAGCAACAGTTAGTGTACCATCCTCAACCTTTACAGTTAGATCTGGATCAACTTGTTGCATCAACTCACCCTTTGGTCCTTTTACAGTAACCAAGTTATTTTTCACATCAACAGTTACTCCACTGGGAACTGATATTGGTGCTTTTCCTATTCTAGACATGGTCTTAAGAATTTAAATTTTATTAGTAAACGTAACAAACAACCTCACCACCTACATTTTGTTTTCTTGCATCTTTGTCTGTCATCACCCCTCTAGAAGTAGAAACGATGGCAATACCTAATCCATTAATAATTCTAGGAATATCAGTAGATTTAGAGTAATGACGCAATCCAGGTTTGCTGATACGACCTAATTTCTGGATTACCGGCTCTTTGGTAATGGGATCGTATTTTAGTGCTATGCTAATAATTCCTTGCTTCCCAGCGTCGTCGTCAAATTTGTACTTCAAAATATATCCACTATTATAGAGGATTTCAGTAAGACTCTTCTTCATTCTAGAAGAAGGGATTTCAACCACACGGTGACGTGCTTGTTGAGCATTACGGATTCTAGTCAGATAATCTGCTATTGGATCAGTCATTTGATAAAATATTTATGGTATTAAGTAGTTTGGCAAAATAATATTTACCACTTATTTAATGAAATTTGATTGACTACCAACTTGCCTTAGTGATCCCTGGAATCTTACCATTCAAGGCCATCTTACGGAAGACGACTCTACAGATACCAAAGTCCCGCATATATCCTTTTGGACGACCAGTTAGCTGGCAACGGTTATGTAAGCGAATTGGGTTTGAGTTACGTGGCAATTTATCAAGCTCTTCCCATTTTCCTTCTTCTTTCAGTTGCTTACGCAGCGCTGCGTACTTTTTCACAAGTCTTTCGCGCTTCTTTTCTCTTGCTATTAATGATTTTCTAGCCATAATAAACTATGATTAATTCTTATTTTGATTTTTGAATGGTAGTCCTAAAGCTTTAAGCAAAGCTAAAGACTCTGCATCTGTTTGAGCAGTAGTTACAATAGTAATATCCATCCCTGTAATCTTATTTACTTTATCGATGTCAATCTCTGGAAAGATAATTTGCTCAGTAATACCCATGGTATAATTACCACGTCCATCGAAACTTTTATCATTGATCCCACGGAAGTCACGTACACGAGGTAGCGCAACAGCGATCAATCGATCCAAGAATTCGTACATGCGCTCATCTCTCAGCGTTACTCTAGCACCAATTGTCATGGCTTCTCTCAACTTAAAGTTGGAAATAGACTTACGTGCTTTAGTAGGCACTGCCTTCTGTCCAGCAATCAGTGACATTTCTTGGAGTGCATTGTCAACCAGTTTCTTATCCTGTGTTGCCTGTCCTACACCTTGGTTAATACAAACCTTGGTAAGCCGTGGCACCTGCATGATAGACTTATAACCAAACTGCTCCATAAGAGTAGGAACAATTTCATCTTTATACTTATTTTTTAATCTCGGAGTATAGCTCATTACTTAAGGATTTCACCAGATTTTTTTGAAAATCGTACGGATTTGCCGTCGACTATTTTACGACCCACTCTTGTTGGAGCACCTGATTTAGGGTCAATTAACATCAGGTTTGAGATATGAATAGGAGCTGCCATTTCAACAATTCCACCAGCGGCTTCTTGTGTAGGCTTTCTGTGCTTTTTCACAATATTCACATCTTCGATAACTGCTCTATAAGTAGATGGAAATACTTCTAGTACTTCACCTGTTTTCCCTTTAGAGGAACCGGCAATTACCATTACTTGGTCTCCCTTCTTAATGTGCAATTTCTTAGGAGTGCTATTTTTTGCTTTATGTGCCATCTTATATTAAGATTATAATGTAATGCAAAATGATTAAAGAACCTCTGGTGCAAGAGATACAATTCTCATGTAATCTCTATCTCTAAGTTCACGAGCCACAGGGCCGAAAATACGTGTTCCTCTTGGTTCGTCAGAAGCATCTAGTAGTACCACAGCATTGTCGTCGAAACGAATGTAAGAACCATCAGTACGACGGATTTCCTTTTTCGTTCTAACTACAACTGCTTTAGAAACAGTACCTTTCTTTACTCCTCCAGGGGAAGCATGTTTTACCGTTACAACAATTCGATCTCCGATAGATGCATAACGCCTTTTAGAGCCTCCGAGCACTCGAATACAAAGTACCTCCTTGGCACCGCTGTTATCGGCTACTTTTAATCTGCTTTCTTGCTGTATCATTAGACATTGATTTAAATGGAACCAGTTTCAACCGGCTACCTAAAATAGAAAATAATTATTTTGCTCTTTCGAGGACCTCAACCATGCGCCATCTCTTACTCTTGCTTAATGGACGACATTCCATGATACGTACTGTATCACCTTCATTACATTCATTCTTCTCATCATGCGCCATAAACTTCTTCGTTTTCTTCACGAACTTTCCGTAAATAGGGTGTCTTAATCTACGTTGTACAAGTACAGTTATAGACTTATCCATTTTTGAACTGGAGACTACTCCTACCTTTGATTTTCTTTCTGCTCTTTCTGCCATAATAAATAGTATCTGACTATGAGTAAATTTTATATTATATATTAACTAGTTCGCTTTCGACGTGCACGAATTTTACTTCTACCTGCGATCTGAGCCTCATCCATCTTTGCCAATTCTCTCCTTCTTATTTCAGATTTAAGCCTAGCGACATCGCGTCTGATTTCCTTTAGCCTCAAGGGATTATCAAGTCCTTTTATGGCATGATCGAATCTGAGCTTTTGACTCTGCGTTTCTATTTCATGTAGTTCACTAGCTAATTCAGCGTCAGAGAATTCCTGCAGTTCGAGATATTTTTTCGAAGCCATTTTTATTAAATTATATTGTCCTTAAAAGTTATTTTTATATGTTATCAGCTTAGAGATCATGACGGACAACAAACTTTGTTGCAACCGGCATTTTTTGAGCAGCTAATCTAAGTGCTTCTTTAGCTGTAGCTTCAGGTACACCATCAAGTTCGAACATTATGCGCCCAGGTTTTACAACAGCTACATAGTGACTCAAAGCTCCCTTCCCCTTTCCCATACGTACTTCAAGCGGTTTGGCTGTAATTGGCTTGTCAGGAAAAATCCGAATCCATACATTACCCTCTCTCTTCATGTATCTGGTCATCGCAATACGAGCTGCCTCTATTTGTCTATTTGTAATAAAAGCAGATTCCAATGTTTTTAAGGCGTATGTTCCGAAGGAGATAGTACTACCTCTATGAGCGATACCCTTAATTCTTCCTTTCTGCTGCTTACGATATTTCGTTCTTTTTGGCTGTAACATGATACTATATGATTTACCTATTTTCGCCTTAAAAAAGGCAATATTGTGGGTCCTTTTCCTGAAAAGCAGGGCAAAGGTACTACATTTTAATTTATTATTCTAACGACGTCTTTGATTTCTTCTGTCGCCTCCTCTGCCTCTGCCTTTGTCTCCTCCACGTCCACCTTTCGCCTCTGTTCCTGTATTCGGAGATAAGTCACGCTTACCAAGTACTTCACCCTTACAAATCCATACTTTGATACCGATCTTCCCATAGACTGTTTGTGCTTCGGTTAAAGCATAATCGATGTCAGCACGGAAAGTGTGTAATGGTGTACGACCATCCTTATATTCTTCAGATCGAGCCATCTCTGCTCCATTTAGTCTACCAGAAATACGGACTTTAATACCTTCTGCTCCTACTCGCATAGTCGACTGAATAGCCATTTTAATGGCTCTTCTGTAATTGATACGAGATTCAATTTGCTTTGCAATAGATTCCCCTACAACAGCAGCATCAAGCTCTGGCTTACGGATTTCAACGATATTGATCTGAACGTCCTTACCTGTCAGCTTTTTCAACTCTTCACGGATACGATCTACTTCAGACCCACCTTTTCCGATGATTATACCAGGGCGGGAAGTATGTACTGTTACAGTGATACGCTTCAGTGTTCTTTCGATGATAATTCTAGCCAATCCTCCTTTGTGAACTCTGGCTTTGAGGTAGGTACGAATCTTTTCGTCTTCCACTACTTTCTTTCCAAAGTCTTTACCTCCAAACCAGTTGGAGTCCCAACCACGAATGATTCCTAAACGATTACCAATTGGATTTGTCTTTTGACCCATTTTTTGGTTATTGATGAATTATAAAATTTATTCTTCTGTTGCTTCTACAGCCTCTTCAGTGTCACTCTCTAAAGGGACACGATTCTCTACCACAATAGTAACGTGGTTGCTGTGCTTACGAATTCTGTGAGCTCGTCCATGCGGAGCTGGTCTGAATCGCTTCGTCATAGTACCTGCGTCAGAAAATGTTGTTTTGATATACAAATCATACTCATCTGCGCTCAAAGCTCCTCCATTCTTGTACTCCCAGTTTGCGATAGCTGACAAGAGTAATTTTTCCAGCCACACAGAGGCTTCCTTTTTAGTGTATCGTAGGATGTTGAGAGCTTCCTCAACATTGCGTCCACGAATGTTATCTACAACCAAGCGCATTTTGCGGGCTGACATTGGACAATTTCTTAATTTAGCTACTGCTTCCATTATCTATTATTTAAAACTTAGTTGAGGGCGAAGCCCAGAAAACTAATTAGCAAAATATTATTTTCGGTTACCGCCATGTCCTCGGAAAGTACGAGTTGGAGCGAATTCTCCTAGCTTATGGCCAACCATAGTTTCTGTTACAAATACAGGAACAAAGGTCTTTCCGTTATGAACTGCGATAGTTTCGTTAACCATATCCGGAATGATCATAGATGATCGTGACCAGGTTTTGATTACTGTCTTTTTGTTAGAACTTTTTGCCTTTTCGATTTTCTTCAACAATTTGTGAAAAACGTAAGGTCCTTTTTTTATTGATCGAGCCATTTGACTAAATTTTAGATCAGCTTAGATTGATATTAATTATTTACGACTACGCTTCTTACGCTTACTGATGATCAGTTTGCTTGAAGGCTTCTTCTTGTTTCTGGTCTTTTGTCCTTTTGCCATAATACCAGTTCTTGACCTTGGGTGACCTCCTGAAGATTTACCTTCACCACCACCCATTGGGTGATCAACTGGGTTCATCGCTACCCCTCTTACTCTTGATCTACGTCCTAACCAACGCTTTCTACCTGCTTTACCAAGTACTTGTAGTCCATGATCAGGATTAGATGTAACTCCGATCGTTGCTTTACAAGTTAAAAGGATTCGTCTAACTTCACCTGAAGGTAATTTTATGATTGCATACTTCCCCTCACGTCCCATCAACTGTCCGTACGTTCCTGCACTTCTTGCCAATGCAGCACCTCTACCAGGAGTCATTTCTATAGCATGTATCGACGCACCTAAAGGTATTTCTGAAAGAGGAATAGCATTTCCTACACTTGGAGCTGAGCCAGGACCAGAAGTAACTTTATCCCCTACTTTGAGTCCATCAGGAGCGATGATATAGGTTTTTGTACCATCATCGTACTGAGTTAGTGCGATAAATGCTGTTCTGTTCGGATCGTACTCGATACTTAGAACCTCCGCATTTATACCATCACGATTTCGTTTGAAATCAATGATTCTGTATCTTCTCTTGTGTCCTCCACCTCTGTTACGCATAGTCATTTTACCAGAACTATTACGACCACCTGTCTTCTTCAAAGAAGTAGTCAGACTTTTTTCTGGTTTGCTTGTAGTGATTTCCGCATAGGAGTTCCCGACTCTAAATCGGGTTCCTGGAGTTATCGGATTATACTTTTTAACTGGCATGGTTTATCCATTTATTTTTTCAGTTCTAAAAAAGATTTTTACGACAGCTAACAATAGTATTACAAATTGCTTGCTGGCAGGGCTGACATTTATTAAATGTCACCGAAGAAGTCTATCGTCTCTCCATCTGTCAATTTAACGATAGCTTTCTTGTAAGTAGAAGAGCTTCCGCGAACTAGTCCTGACTTTGTATTTCTAGACTTCTTTTTACCTATTTGTGTTAAAGTGTTTACAGAAGAAACGTTTACACCGTACATCTTCTCAATTGCACTTTTGATTTCCAGCTTGTTAGCCTTGTGATTCACAATGAAAGTAAACTGATTCTTGTTTTCTGACAACAAGTCTGTTTTTTCCGTAAGTAAAGGCTTAATCAAAATTTTCTTTGCCATTTTTTTATGCTTTTATACCACTAGGTGGTATTTATTTGCCAAATGTTTGTTTGATCTTATCAACTGCACTTGCTGCAAGAACTAGAGTATTCGCGTTCATGATCTCGTAAGTATTCAAGTCCTGCGCTCTGGTTACAGAAGCATTATTGATATTACGGCAAGAGGAGTATAATACTTTGTCGTGTTCTCCAGTTACAAAAACCGTTTTGCTACTATCTAAAGAAAGATTCTTCAGTACTCTTCTGAACTCAGAAGTTTTTGGTGTATCAAAGGTAAAGTCCTCAACAATAACGATTTTGCCTTGATTAGCTTTGTTGCTTAATGCAGATTTACGAGCTAATCTTTTGACTTTCTTATTCAGTTTGAAACCGTAGTTTCTAGGGCGTGGTCCGAAAATACGTCCACCACCTCTGAATATTGGGCTCTTGATATCACCTGCTCTCGCAGTACCAGTTCCCTTTTGTCTTTTGATCTTTCTAGTAGATCCTTTTACTTCTCCTCTTTCTTTAGCGGAGTGCGTCCCTTGTCTTTGGTTCGCATTGTATTGTTTGACGGCAAGGTACACTACATGCTCATTAGGCTCAATGCTAAAGATGTCGTCTGGCAGATCTAATGATTTACCGGTAGTTTTACCTTCTATGTTTAAAATATCGAGCTTCATTGTAATTACTTTTCAATGATTATGTAAGCACCTTTGTGACCAGGAACAGTACCTTTCACAAGGATTAAATTCTTTTCAGCGAGTACTTTTACTACTCTTAAGTTTTTAGTCTTCACTCTATCACCTCCCATACGACCGGCCATTCTCATTCCTTTGAAAACCTTAGCAGGGTAAGAAGCAGCACCAATAGAACCAGGAGCTCTTTGTCTGTTGTGTTGACCATGAGTTGCATCATTCACACCTCTAAAGTTGTGGCGTTTTACAACACCTTGAAAGCCTTTACCCTTAGAAGTTCCTACAACTGCAACGATATCTCCTTCTGAGAATACTTCGTCTACGTTTAAAGTACTTCCTGTGGTTTTTTCACCTACTTGCTTTGACTCTTCACCTTCAGCAGCAACTGGAGCTACTAATCGATCAAAATCAAAATCACGGAATTCTACCAATTTGCGTTTGGGTGTTGTGTTAGCAGCATCAAAGTGACCCTGCATTGCTTTTGAGGTTCTACTCACTTTTGCATCACCGTATGCTAGCTGGATAGATTCGTATCCATCTTTGCTATCGGTGGTTTTGATCTGTGTGATAACACATGGCCCAGCCTCTATAACGGTACAAGCGACATTAGCCCCTGTCTCGTCAAATATGCTGGTCATTCCTACTTTTTTACCGATTAATCCATTCACGATAATAATAATTTAGGTCCACGCCACATTAGTGCTGAGCTTTGAAAGCCCGCTCCAGTTAGCGCAAAATATTTTATAATGAACAACTCTACCTTACACTGAATTTTCTAAAACCGAAAAAGCATTGTATTATAGTGTGTCGTACGAGTGTTCTTTATTCTTCAAATAAATAAAAGAGTGAAAATAGTCTTACTAGGTAAGCTTGACTTGAATGTCTACTCCGCTCGGCAATTCCAGTTTGGATAGCGCATCCACCGTTTTTTGGGTGGGGGTATAGATTTCGATCAATCTTTTATGAGTACGCAACTGAAACTGCTCCCGAGATTTTTTATTGACGTGCGGAGAACGCAAGACTGTATAAATCTTCTTATGGGTGGGCAGCGGAATCGGGCCAGTTACAACAGCACCACTGTTGCGTACAGTCCTTACAATCTTTTCGGTAGACTTATCTACTAAATTGTGATCGTAAGATCTAAGCTTAATTCTAATTTTCTGATTCATTACCTCTTATTAATTTATAAATAAGTGGAGTGGCTTAAATTGCCACTCCTAATTAATTGTTCTAATTTACTTTTAGTTGACTGCTCCTTTTACAGACTCAATTACTTCTTCAGCAATTCCCTTAGGTGCAGGAGCGAAATGTAAGAATTCCATAGTAGAACTTGCACGACCTGAAGTATTCGTTCTAAGTGCAGTTACATAACCAAACATCTCTGATAATGGAACATGAGCAGCAATTGCAATTGCACCACCAGAACGAGAGTCTTGACCTGTAGTCATTCCTCTTCTTCTGTTCAAGTCACCAATTACGTTACCTACATATTCTTCAGGTGTAACAACCTCAAGCTTCATGATAGGTTCTAGCAATACAGGTTTACACTTGCTTGCTGCTGATTTGAATCCCTCTTTAGCTGCTAACTCGAAAGCAATTGGCTTCGAATCCACCGCGTGTGTACTACCATCAAACAAACGTACTTTCATACTGTCGATGCTGTACCCAGCAAGGATACCATTGTCCATCATAGAGTTGAAACCTTTCTCAACTGGTCCGATCAAATCTCTAGGGATTGCACCACCGGAAATGTTATTTACAAATTGCAACCTAACTTTACCATCTTTGAAATCATCACTTTGTAAGAATTCTTCATCAGCCGGTCCCAAATCAAATTGAATATCTGCAAACAAACCAGATCCACCAGTTTGCTTCTTGAGTTTTTCTCTATGTGTAACCATATTAGTAAGAGCCTCTTTGTAAGTAACCTGAGGCTGCCCTTGATTACATTCTACTTTGAATTCTCTTCTCAAACGGTCAACGATAATTTCTAGGTGTAATTCCCCCATACCAGAAATAATAGTCTGGTTCGTATCTTCATCGTATCTTACTTTGAACGTCGGATCTTCTTCAGCTAATTTAGCTAAAGCCATTCCCATCTTATCAAGATCTGATTGTGTTTTAGGTTCTACTGCAACTCCGATTACCGGATCAGGAAAAGTCATACTTTCCAAGACAATTGGCTTATCTAAGTCACAAAGTGTATCTCCAGTTCGGATGTCTTTAAACCCTACACCTGCTGCAATATCGCCTGCCTCTACTCGCTGAATTGGATTCTGCTTATTAGCGTGCATCTGATAGATTCTAGATATGCGCTCTTTATTTCCAGAACGAGTATTCAGAATATAAGAACCTGAGTCCAAAGCTCCAGAGTAAACTCTAAAGAAACACAATCTACCTACAAATGGATCTGTAGCAATTTTGAAAGCTAAAGCTGCAAATGGTTCATCTACAGAAGGCTTACGTGTGACAGGTTCATCCGTCTTAGGATTAATACCTTCTATCGCTTCCAAGTCAACTGGAGAAGGTAAGAATGCACAAACTGCATCAAGCAATGCTTGTACTCCTTTATTTTTAAAGGCAGAACCACACATCATCGGAACGATGCTCATATCAAGAACCGCAGAACGGATAGCCGCTCGCATTTCTTCGATTGAGATAGAGTCTGGATCTTCAAAGAATTTTTCTAATAATTTGTCGTCGTATTCAGCAATGGCCTCGATCAATTCACCTCTATACTGTTCTACTGTTTCTTTCAAGTCATCTGGAATCGGTACTTCTGTGAAAGTCATTCCCTGAGTTTCATCATCCCATACCATTGCCTTATTTGACATAAGATCAACAACACCTTTGAAACGTTCTTCAGCTCCGATAGGAATCTGAAGTGGTATTGCATTAGCTCCTAATTTTTCTCTAACGTCATTTACAACGTTCAAAAAATCTGCCCCTGTACGGTCCATTTTATTAACAAATCCGATACGAGGCACTTTATAACGATCAGCTTGACGCCAAACAGTTTCAGATTGTGGTTCTACACCAGAAACAGCGCAAAATAAAGCAACAGTACCATCTAATACACGCAAAGAACGTTCAACTTCAACTGTAAAATCAACGTGACCAGGAGTATCAATAATATTAACTGGGTAAGTCTGATCCAACCACTTCCACTCTGTCTTAGTAGCAGCTGAAGTAATGGTGATACCACGCTCCTGCTCTTGCTCCATCCAGTCCATTGTAGCTGCACCATCGTGCACCTCACCAATCTTATGACTAAGGCCAGTGTAGTAGAGGATTCGCTCAGTAGTGGTAGTCTTACCAGCATCAATATGAGCCGCAATTCCAATATTTCTTGTGAATTTTAAATCTGTTGCCATGACTTAATTATGTTCGTTGTTATTTAATTACCAGGATTATACTCGAAATTATACTCTAAAATGAGCGAATGCTCTGTTGGACTCAGCCATTTTATGCGTTTCTTCTTTACGCTTTACAGCTGCTCCTTCATTCTTACTTGCTGCGATGATTTCTGCTGCCAATTTCTCAGCAATACCTTTACCAGATCTTGCACGAGCAAAACGGATCATCCACTTCATCCCAATAGAAATTTTACGCTTAGCTCTAATCTCTGTAGGAATCTGAAAGGTAGCACCACCAATTCTTTTACTACGAACCTCTACTTGAGGAATTACATTATTCAATCCTTTCTTCCACACTTCGTGCTCATTTTCATTGGTACGATCCTTAACTATATCCATTGCATCATAAAACACACTGAATGCAGTTGATTTCTTACCAGCCAACATTAGGTTATTTACAAACTGAGTAACCAATGTGTCCCCAAATCTTGGGTCCGGCTTAACGATTCTTACTTTTGGCTTTCTTTTACGCATATCTAATATAGATTAGAGGATTTCAAATTCTCCTCGTTTTCAATTCAATGTTGATTAAAAGATAATTACTTCTTAGGTCGCTTAGTACCGTACTTGGAACGACTCTGTAAACGCCCCGTGACACCCGCCGTATCTAACGCCCCACGCACTATAGTATAACGTACTCCTGGAAGATCCTTTACCCTCCCTCCTCTGATTAATACGATAGAGTGTTCCTGCAAGTTATGCCCTTCACCAGGAATGTAAGCTATCACCTCTAAGCCGTTCGTCAATCTAACCTTAGCCACTTTACGTAAAGCAGAGTTAGGTTTCTTTGGCGTAGTAGTATACACACGAGTACAAACCCCTCTTTTCTGAGGACATGACTCTAGAGCACGAGACTTACTCGGTTCAACTATTTTTTTCCTGCCTTTGCGCACTAACTGATTGATAGTCGGCATATTCTTATGAGTTTTTATTATCTTGTTCTATTTCAAAAAATTGAAACACCAAAGCTTAATATAGCTTTAAATGTTTGATTTGCAGTTAGTTAAGTTTTCAATAAATATGGAAAATCCTTAAATCGCTGTCAAAACGTTTGCAAAGATATACTTAATTCGCTGAAAACAAAAGCGAAAAAAGAAAATAGTTTCCTTTTTTCCAGCTTTTATTACTTTTAGGCTTGAATAATTGATGCTGAGTTTAATTATCTAACAAAAGCCAAGGTGAAAAATGAATATTACCGTACGAAAAGGAGTTTTATCGGATATGACCGCTGTATATGATCTAGTTATTGAATTAGCTATTTATGAAAGAGAGGAAGACGCCGTTCATACTACAATAAAAGATTATGAAAGTGCTTTTAACGAAGGTATTTTTGAGGTACTGGTTGCTGAACATAATAATATCGTCATCGGTATGATGCTATATTATATGACCTATTCTACTTGGAAGGGCAAAATGATTTACCTAGAAGATTTTGTGGTTCAAGAAAAATTCAGACGTTATGGTATCGGTCAAATATTATTCGATGAATTTGTAAAAGCAGCAAAGGATAAAGAAGCTGCCTTAATCAAATGGCAAGTCTTGGACTGGAACGAGCCCGCACTCGCATTTTATCGAAAAAACAAGGCAATCATTGAAAAAAACTGGTGGAATTGTAAAGTCTTCCTGACAAATTGAGCTTCGACGAAGCTCATACAAAGGGGGAAACACATAAACTTTATCAAAATATTTGTCTGAGTAAGAATTATTCTATAATTTTAGCCCGAAATTTATATCCGCTAAAAAACTAATACAAAGAACTTTAAAATATAGTGTTTCATAGTGTGAGGGGTAACCGCTTCGGTGGTTGCTCCTTTTTTTGATCACTACATTGTACGTCCCATCAGTCCTTCTGCTAATTTCCGAAGTGGTTCCGTTTGCTGAGGATCACAACTTAGTTCTGCAAGTTTTTCAAAAGCAATACGTTGATACTTCTCTTTTAATTCACTCGCCATTTTATTTACTTCCAGTCTCTTAAAGATGTCTGTTACCGCAGCAATTTTTTCTGATTCCTCATAGGCACTACCATCAAAATAGCTATTCAACAATTCTAAGTCGGTGCTAGTCGCTTTCTCTTTAGCTCTTAAGTACAAATAGGTTTTCTTGTTTTGCATAATGTCCCCTCCAATCTTTTTCCCAAAAGTTTCTTGATCACCAAAGGTATCCAATAGGTCATCTTGAATCTGAAAAGCAAGACCAATGTTTTTTCCAAACTCATATAAGCGCTCCGCGTCAGCATTGGTAGCTCCCCCGGTAATCGCTCCAATTTTCAGAGCTCCGGCAAGCAGAACAGCAGTTTTCAGCCCAATCATCCTAATATAATCCTCTATTGCTACATCAGACCTATTCTCAAAGTCCATGTCCATTTGTTGCCCCTCGCAAACTTCAATAGCTACCTTGTTAAAAACAGACAGAACCTCTGGCAAATATTTATTCTCAATAGATTCACTCAATAATTTATAAACATAAATCAACATCACGTCTCCAGAGAGAATAGCCGTATTAACTCCATATTTCACATGTACCGTGGGTTCACCACGCCTAACGTCAGCCTCATCCATGACATCATCGTGCAAAAGACTAAAGCTGTGAAAAAGCTCTATGGCATAAGCAGCAGGTAACACACGTTCTATATCCTTTTGATATATCCCATGCGCTAAAAGCAAAAGAATGGGACGAATCTGCTTTCCCTTGTTACCCATGATATAGTCAACGGGATCATAGAGCCCTTCGGGGCTTTTGCTAAAGGAATAGCTTTCGCTAAAATCAATAAATTTTTTCTGTAAATCTTTGAACGTATGCATTGAATATTTTTCAAAATGACCAAGTAAATTTAGGGACAAATATAACCAGTCCTTTTTGAAAGCTTTAGAGAATAGCATAATCCATTACGAAGGCAAAATAGAAAATCAGAAAAGAGGTTAAGCTTATTTGTTTATTTTTGTAAAAAAACCTAATCATTACCAATGGTTAAGGCCGTTCCAACTGGCAACCTTTTAGCAAAAAGCCACGTATCTTTCAAGAGTATATTCAATATTATTTCTTCCACCTACAGGATATTCAAAAGCTACAATTCATTCAACGTTCCAATTATAAATAATCAGTAGATTATGCAAATAAAAACGAGACCGGTAAATGTGTTACTGATAGAAGATAATCCTGGTGATGTATGCTTGACTCAGGAAGCATTTGGGGAATGTAAATCTCCGATAGAACTGGCCGTGGTTACAGATGGGTTAGAAGCTATTAATTACGTACGAAAGACAGGTGACTTTGCGACGGCTAAAACCCCCGACCTAATTCTCCTTGATTTAAACTTGCCTAAAATAAGTGGTATGGATTTACTCGCCGAAATCAAGGCTGATCCAGGCTTAAAAACAATCCCGATACTAATTCTATCCACTTCTAATACGAGATACGACATCACGAATAGTTACAATAATCACGTAAACGGATTCATCAATAAGCCTGTAGACTTTGATCAATTCTTTCATATCATACAGTGCATTGATCGCTTCTGGATACGGACAGCTATTTTACCAAATATGCTACCCTGAATTCGGAAATTAAGATTCTGAAAAACAGACGCTTTTCCCCCATTAAACAAAATAAAATCACACACAATCTTCGCTTATGAGTGCGCTCAACAAAACAAATATTTTAATTATTGAAGATAACACTCCCGACTACAAACTGCTGGAGCATCATCTTCAAGAGGCATCTATAAAGCATGATCTTTTTCGTGCCGATACTCTATTTGAAGGAATTGAAATTGCATTAGAAAAACCCATTGACATTGTATTATTAGATCTTAGCTTACCTGATAGTACAGGTTTTAAAACACTCTCAAAATTCCTGGACCGTGTAAATGCCATCCCTGTAATTCTCATGACAGGAATGAACAACGAGATCGTAGGAAATCAAGCCATTAAGGCAGGTGCACAGGACTTCCTAGTGAAAGGACAATTTGATGGAAAGCTATTAGGTCGTTCCATTCGGTATTCTTTACAACGCTATAAGACACAGAACAAATTAAGGGAGACTGCTCGTGATTTAGAAATCAGTGAAAGACGTTTTCTGGAGGCTCAGGAAATGGCTAGTTTTGGAAACTGGGAAATGGATATCGTCTCTAATGAAATGAGCTGGACGGACGAAATTTTCAGAATATTTGAGCGACAGCCAAACAGCTTCTCTCCTACTCTATCTGATTACGTCGAGTATGTGCATGCAGAAGACCGAAACAAAGTAGAGACTTTCTTTGAAAATGCAGCTAAAGACAGTGAGTTGCATAGTCTAGAACATCGAATTGTCAGCAGCGAACATAAAGTGCGCTATCTTAAATTACAAGCTAGAATTTCTTTTGAAGAAAGCAATAAAAAGATCCTACTGGTTGGAGCCATTCAGGACATTACAGAGCGAAAGATATCAGAGCAATTAATCCTAGAGAAAAATGTTTCTAAAAATACATTTCACTTCAGAGAGGAAGCAATGGCAGATATTGGTTTTCATATTCGCACCCCACTTTCTTCCATCGTGAATTTATTATTCCTTTTAGAAAAAACGAATGAAGAAGGGCAGCAAAAAGAGTACATTGATGGCCTGAAGACTTCCGTTGATGACCTCTCTATTATGGTCAACAATATGCTTAATTTTTCGATGCTTGCTTCGGAAGAATTAAAACTGGAGGAATCCGAATTTAAGATCAAGGATTTGCTAAAAAGCATGAACAAGGTTTTACAAATCAAAGCTGATAAAAACAATGCTGATATTAACTTGAAATGGGAGGAGTCTTTACCCGAAGTTGTGGTTAGTGATTCTAACAAAATAACACAGATTTTATATAATATAATTGAGTACAATTTACTCAGCAACACAGCCAAATCTATTTTAGATATTCAGCTCAACCATCAACAAGGAGCTGATGTAAAGTCATTGTTAGAAATTTCCATCTGTGATAAAAAAACTTGGCTAGATACAAAGGCTATTAAAGAATTATTCGATTCCGAATCATTGCTTCAAAACACAGATCCAAAGCAAACAAAAAATAGAAAAGAAATTGGTCGCTTGGGTTTTGCTGTAGCTTTAAAACTATTGAAAACCCTTAAGGGAACTATTAACATTTCAAACAAGGAAAATGAAGGAACAGAATATAGAATTGAAATACCTGTAGAACGGGTACATAAGCGCCAACGAGACGGAGCAGGACTACCTGAAATTCCAATAAAAATACTCTTAGTAGAAGATCATTTCCTCAACCAAATTGCCACTAAAAAAGTACTAACAACTTGGTCTGATAAAATCACAGTAGACATTGCCGAGAATGGATTAATAGCAGTAGAAAAATGCAGAGCATACGGTTACGATTTAATTTTGATGGATTTGCAAATGCCTGTCATGGGAGGACTCGAATCAGCCAAACGTATTCGAGAAACGGACAGCGTACCAATTGTTGCGCTTACCGCAAATGCGTCTAAACCTGAGATGAATAAATGTAAAGAAATAGGTATTAACGACTACTTATCGAAGCCCTTTCAGCCAGAAGATTTATATGATAAAATTCTTTCACTGCTTGTTCCTATCGCAGGTGAATAACAAGGTGCGCACGAGATCGTTTTCAACACTTACAACAATTAGAATACAACCTCGTGCACACTTTGTTATAGTTAGTCTTACAGTAGATCTAAAATAATTTCCCATAGATCTTCATAGGGAACGATTTCTACCTCAACAGACGAACTACTTTTACTAATTGACCTAGCTTTTAACTTATCCAGATAGACTTTTGCCTTACGGGTAACCGCTATTTTATTGAAATTATTAGCTGGCAATAAAAGTAACAGTTTCATAAAATAAAAAGTCCGATATAATTCCTTCTGACGAAAGTGTCTTTGAACATGTATCGTTACCGCTTCTTGGCGATCTATTAGTGCATCGTTGTTTTTCTGTTGTATTAAAAATAAAAATTGTAGTACCATTATTATTGCGTTATATCCCTCTCTATCTTTAGATTGAATTGGCTTTTGCTTAAGTAAATTTTTCATAGAAAAAACCAATAGCCTCTCCTCTTCCTGACCAACCTTTAACAGTTCTAATCCCCTGAACCAAGCAAAATAGTATCTATATATACTCCAATATTCTTGATCTCCTTCTGGCAGTTTCTTAAGCCTCTCGTTATCTACAGTCGATAAATAAAGAGAGAACCCTTCTTGAATTTTATTACAAAACAAACAGAGGCTTACGTAATTTTTTTTGATCATAAACCAATTAACTGATCCATCCGCACCTACGTACTTAGTCGCCAGTTCTAAGGCCTCCTTACCTCCTTCAAAATCTTGCAAACCACGATAAATCAATGAATTTTTAAAGAGAAAAATAAATAGATAAGTATCATTAACAAACTTCCTAGCATTTAGTAAATCAACAGCTTTTCTACACTCGTCTTGGAGGCCAATCAGATCATTTTCATACTCGCATCTGAGAACATAAACATAATGACTTCTCATAATAAATGTAGAGGAAGGACTCTCTAATTCCACCTTTCTCAACTCCTCTTCATAGCCTCTAGATACTTCAATCAACTTCTGTAATTTAACAGATCTGTTTGACAATAACATAATATGACTGAGGTATCCCTTAGCCTGATGTTCTGCTTGCAACAAAGAGTTATATTGCCTAAATAGAAGATCATATTTTTCAAACCCTTTGACATCTCCATTTCGGCTCATCAAATCTCTGAGCAAATCATACATATCTACAACAATGCTGGTTTGCTCCGTCTTTAAAGCCAGTTTTATATTTTTTTTTGCTAGCATTTCTGAAAGCTTATAGCCCATTCTTAATCTAATAAGCCTTGCCGCCGCGCTATATTTTTGTGCATTAAAGTAGTTGCGTTGCTTTTTATTTAAATCAGAAGAAGTTCCAATCAAGAGTACCGTATTTACCAATTGTTCGATAAGTCTTTCTTTCAACTTACGATAGGCTACCTTCCCTGAATCCCCTTGCTCAGGATAGAGCGCTTCTATTGCCTGTCTATCCGTTTTGAAATCACCCTTGTGAACTCCTTCGTACAAAGCATTTGTTTTAGAATGCTTAGTGTAGTCAGTCATGAGATCGACATTTCTAATGCTCTGCTTATTTACAATACCAACGAGCTCTATCAAATAATCCATAGTAAAATAGGTTAATGTCAAAAAATAAACCTCTTAAAAAAACATAAACAACTGAAAAAGAGAACAATACAATAAAAAATACATAAAACAACCATTTTAAACACGTCCAAATTAGTTATTTATTGATAATAAAAGAAGCACATTGACCTCTTACATTTGTAATGTAATTAGTTAGAAAGCTGGATAAAGATTCAGCAACCAATCTTAGAACTTAAATTGAAATATAAAGAAATACGGCTTTTGCCTATCTAGTGGATGACGTCATAGCTTCGAGATACTTATTGCAAGTACCCTCGAAGCGCATGACACTTCCTAAAAGCAACTCTGTATTTTCAACATATAAAACATCAATAAGGAATATATAAATACTCCTGGATGACGAACCAGGTTATTTTGACGAAATCATTTATAGTTCCTCTACACCCACTACATTTCTTTGAAGGCAAAAGAAGTAGTTCAGAAGTCCTTATCAAACTTCAGTAGGGTTAAAACCCCCTTTCGCATGAGAGGGGGTTTTTTAATTTACTATCTTACCAAGGCATGATTAACAAGTTTTTATTTTGGCTCAAGGTTTCCCGTCCTGGGTTGTGGTTCGCTACCATATGGCTTTACCTCTTGCCCACTAGCCAAATGGATATCTGGCAAAGCACTCCCTTTTGGCTAGGCTTTCTTTACATCACGTTTCCACTAAATTTTTTAGTCTATGGATGGAATGATATGGTCGATCTAAAAACCGATGCATTGAACCCTAGGAAGGATAGCTTTTTGTTTGGAGCCAGAGGTACGGCTGCGCAGCTAGAAGTCTTATGGAAACCAATGCTAATAGTTCAACTCTTCACGGTTCCTTATTTCATCTGGCTAGTTGGTTGGAAGATGCTGCTTCTATTTACTGCGCTATTCTTTGTCAACTGGATTTACAACTTACCTGAAAGAGGACTCCGGTCAAAGCCACCCTTTGAGTTATTTTGTCAATTGGGCTATTTGCTAATCGCTCCTTTTAGCATATTCATAAATGACACGTCAGCTCTTCCGCTATTGACTTATTTTTATTTGTTTCTTTTTGCTATTCAGTCGCATCTAATGGGAGAGGTCATGGACATAGAACCAGATCGCGCTGCTGGTAGAAAAACGACTGCAACGATTCTGGGAATGAAAAAAACAAAGCTAATCATCATAGGAGTTGTACTGACAGAAGTACTCATTCTAACAATATGCTTCCGGGAGTTGATTTTTGGTGGGATGCTGGCCATAGGATTACTTTGGCTAATCCTTGATCTGTTTATTATTTATAAAACTAAAAGATATACAATTCAGCAGATGAAGCTCTTTGGCCTCTTGTCTAACGTAGTGGCAATTGTTAGCATGGCTTATGTCTGGTACTCTGCTTGTCTTTTGAATGTAGGTTAGGAATCTTTAAGTCAGACAGTCATCGTTTGCGTTTTCAATTGGATTTTGCATGTACAGTTTCCAAATTTCTTCCTCCGTCAATGCTTTTTCATAAACTCGGAGTTCATCAAGAATACCTTTGAAACGTCTTGCTTTTCCATTCTGCACACAAGGACTATTAGAAAACGATAAGACAGCATCGTTTGAAATATCTACTCCACTACATTTTCTGCTTTCATTTTGCAACACTCCATTTACGTAGGTGTAGGCCCATGTTCCATTACGAACCAAAGCATAATGTACCCAGCCAATTCCTTCCGTTTCAGGGGTCAATCCAGGGTAATATTTTTCTGGGTATTCATAGACTTCCGTAATAATTTCCCTTTGTCTCATATCCAGACGAATATCTAACATCTGATAGAGACTATCACAGTCTGCTCTTTTAGAAAATAGGCTTTGCTCGAAAATAGAATATTGATCTGCTTTGACGTAAAAACTAATTGTGAAATCTGTAGTATTAAAAGCAGCATTTATTCTTCCAGGAAATTCGATGTAATCAGTCTGACCATTTAATTGTAATCCTTCACCTTGCACACCGCACCAGCAGGAAGTTCTTCCATAAAGCATTCCGTCAGAATCATTACCGCTTTCATCGCGCGCGTCACAATGGTTGAAGGAATAATAAGCAATAAGGTCTTCTTCCAAATCGGGACGAATCACTTTAGTATCCTTAAGAAAAGAAAAATCAACGAAGAGCAGAGAAAGCAGAAGTGGAAAGAGCATTTTCATGAGATCACTGTTTGGTAAAAAGATTACCTAAGATAAATCTTTCCAGCGATCTCCCTTAGTTAACAATGCACTTACATTTAGAAATAACTAAAAGAGGGTAGAAATATGGATCTACTTATAACTAAAACAGCCGCCCTGAAAAGATTCAGGACGGCTGCTATTTATTTGTTTAATTATAAAGCGAGGTCGCTTTATAATTATCTAATTTATCTTACAAATTTGAAAGTAGCTAGTTCTCCGTTTACCATCATGTGAACGAAGTAGATACCTGTTTGCAAATTCGCTACTGGTACTTCAAATCGATCAGTTCCAGCAGGAATTTGTGCAGCACTTACCTGAAGACCTGCAATATTGTAAATCAATACTTCCTTGTCTTCACGAGTCGTCTCACCAAAAGATACTGTAATCTGCTGATCTGCTACCGTAGGGTAAAGGTTTACTTTACTATCTCCTTCGACCTCTATAGAAACCACATCACTATATTCGAAACCACCGTCAAAATCTACTTGACGTAGGCGATAGTAGTTTATTCCAACTGCTGCATTGTCGTGACTGTAGTTGTATTCCTGAATTTCAGAGGTCGTTCCGTTTCCAATTACCTTGTCCAGTGTTTGGAAGTTACGACCGTTCGTAGAATGTTCTACTTCGAAGTGGGAGTTATTTTCTTCAGAGGCAGTTTGCCAGGTTAGGGAGGCAGAGGTACCCCTTTCAATCACCCGAAAGGATATTAGCTCAACAGGTAAAGGAGCTGGACAATCTTGGTCTGGAGAAGGATAAGGTGTTGTGGCTCCAGCATTTGTAGATTCTCCATCTAAAGCGTTTGCACCACTGAACATCCAATCATTAGAGTCAAATGTAGTGCTTGCAGCAGTATCATC
>JBGCDT010000575.1:0-4239 GCA_045105695.1 Saprospiraceae bacterium
ATATTACCACCACGCAAAGTACTGTGACCGATCAGCGTTGCAATATTGAACTGTAGTTTGTCCTCTATTCTATCAAAATACTCTTCCATCGTTTTCCAATCAAAAGGGAATCCGATGTCTTCAGACAATTTATCCATTGTCTTCATGAGGTGAGGGCCGATGGGTGCGGGGGAGGTTCCGCAGTTGCCGAAAATCTCAGTGGTGATTCCTTGGTAGAGTTTGTGGTCTGCTGCGTTTGGGAAGAAATAACCAAAGCCGGTGGAAGCGTGTGGGTCTATGAAACCGGGAGCGAGGATCAAGCCTGTTCCGTCGATTATAGTTTCTGCTTCAGGTTCTTCACTTTTTCCTAACAATACTATTACATCGTTAGAGACACCAATATTTCTAATAGTTGATTCTTCTTTTAAGCCAGTACAAACCGTGGCGTTTTTTATGAGGTAGTTTAGCATTTATTTTATTTTTTCCTTTTTTTTAAATGGTTGCACTCAACTGCTTTACACCTGCCTTCAGGAACTCTTGCTCTTCTGCTCATTCAGCCTCACGAGGTCGCAAAGCGGATGTCATCAAAAACACTCCGTCGCTCCGTCATATACTTTTCTAACAACGGTTCTACAACTTTACAATCCCTCAAAGATTCCATAGGGACAAAGCCCTTATCCATCGTTACTACAGGATCAATAATGTCTTCCAAGAAGTACCTCGCTGAAGGACTCAGATCATGCGCTTTAGCATTCGGCAGGTGCGCAGCGAATTCTAAATTAAAGACTCTGCCGATCCCCGTTTCAAACATGCCGCCGATCCAACAAGGGATGTTATGTTGATTACAATAGTTCATTATTTCGATACTGTTGACGACTCCTCCTACCCTTCCGATCTTTAGATTGAGTTCATCAATAGCATTTAGTTTGTGCAACTTTATTAGATCGCCTATACTTTTGACTTCTTCGTCTGCACAGATTTTCAGATTTGGAAAACGACGTTTCGCTTCCAGCAGTACATCAAAGCGATTGGGTGGAAAAGGTTGCTCAATAACCGTATCATAGGTTTTTGCAAAATAGCCAAATAGGTCTAAATCCTTTTCATAGAAACTTCCATTAGCGTCAAAACCTGTGTGTATTTTATTATCAAATAACAAAGGATTGATGTGGTCAAAAATTTCCGTATCGACCTCAGGAGAGATTTTAAATTTCAATCTCTGAAAACCTTCGCCTATTGATTTTTTGACTACCTCGTAACACTCAGCTTTGTCCTTGTAAATCCCCAGTGAAATACCAACAGGAACTTTCTCTATAGGTTTAGCAGCTATGAAATCGGAAAGATTAATAGCTGTGGTTTGTCTGACAACTTGAAACATAGCCGCTTCAACAGCGGCCTTGGTGAAGTTCCAACCTCTGACTTTTTTGAGTATCGTTATGACGTCTCCGTAGGTTTGCTCGCCTTTCAGGAATGGAGCGATGAATCGCTGGATTACATCAGCCGCTGCATCTCTATATTCGCCGGAGTAGAATGGATCTGGGCGGCAGGCACATTCGCCGTAGCCAACTCGTCCTTCTCGGTCTGTCCATTTTACAATTAATGCTTCTCTGGAATTTCGGACTCCAATGCCGGAGCGGAAGGAACCGACTTGTGGTAGATCTATTAGAAAAAGATCCAATTGCGCTAAACTAACTGGCTGTTGTAAAAGTCTTGTTATACTCATGTAAATGTTTGTATCTCTTGAAGTGGATATGATACGGAAAATTTGTGGAATTAAACGATCTTAGTTTAGATTTATCCTATTCAGCAAAAACAAATGCATCTGACCTAATTAAAGGTCAGATGCATTTGTGGCTTAATCTGGAAGGTTCGGGTTGCGGTTCGTTTAGCCTAGGAAACTTGAACCGCAATTCTAAATTGCAACCCAAGACTTTGCTAAAGACTGAAAGGTTACCATTTCTATAATGTCAACACCACCCCAATATCCGCAAAATGAATAAAAGCAAAATTATACACCTGATCCACATCAGCACCTCCTTCTATCAAACGATAACCCGCTTTCAATCTCAAGCGCTCTCCAAGTACATTGTATAAAACCCCTGCAAAAATATCCTCTGCTCTTCCTTGCGGTCCAACTAAGGCATCTCCTTTGAGCAACAGTGATAATTTTTCTTCTGGCGTATAACTTAGTTCAAAACTAACTAAAGGTACGAAACCAAGATCCGTATCATCTGCCTCTAAATCTCCCTGACTCAAAGCGATTCTCGCATCTCTGACCAATAAAGAAGCACCAATTCCGAATTTCAGTTTATCTCTGTTCACCAAGCGGTAGCGGTAAGTTGCTCGGTAGGTATTGAATTCGTAGCGACCGTTGATGCCATCGCCTGAGAAATTTGTCCCAGCAAAATCAATATTGTTTAAAGTAGCATTGTCGTATTCAATAATAAGTGGCGCAGCCGTCAGTTCTACCATGTGTCTGTCCTCAATTA
Source organism: Saprospiraceae bacterium (assembly GCA_045105695.1). Lineage (GTDB taxonomy): Bacteria > Bacteroidota > Bacteroidia > Chitinophagales > Saprospiraceae > CALGLS01. The sequence continues at coordinate 2,466 of JBGCDT010000575.1, forward strand.
GGTATGCTAATTCTGCTCTGAAGAATACCGTAGGATTAACGTCTTCGAAATCATCACTAAAGGAAAACAAAGTACCTTGGCCTTGATCTCCGTTTGGAACTCGGACGTCGTTGTATTGAGTGAAGGCAGCTCCGGATTCGAGGCTTATTCTGAATTGGGCTTCTGCGTTTAATGAAAATAGAAGTGCAAAAAATGTTAGAATATAAAATTTCATTGTGTCTTTGTTTAGGTTTAAGTTATAATCGCCAACAAAACACATTGCATTTTACATTGTTCAATATTCTTTTTTCACTCGGAGAATGCTGAAGCATTCTTCCGAGCCAGCCAGAGGTCGAAAAAAAACTCATAACGAATGCTTCAGCATCCAACGATGCTTATCTGATAATCGTCACATCTCCATACTCAAAAACTTCCTCCACTCTACGCCCACAAACTAAAACCTCCGCCCTCATCCACCAGACATAAACTCCAGGATTCATATCCTCCTGTTCAAAACTTCCGTCCCAGCCTTCACCAATTTTTGTGGTCTTAAACATAGTATTTCCCCATCGATCAAATAAGCGCATTTCATAAACCAGCACTTCAATATCGCCAGCGGCATAGCCCATAAATTCGTCATTCGTACCATCACCGTTTGGAGAAAAAGAATTTGGAATATAGAAGTAGCCATCGCCTGTGCGGTCCCCCAATTCTACTTCTAATTCAAAAGCGCGGGTCTCACATTCATTAGTGACATCTAGTACATAATTTCCAGGATTGTAGATCGGGCTCGTATTACCAATTGCACCATGCTGCCAGTTGTATTGCATAGAGTCTGTTTCACCAGCGAGTAGCTGCGTTCTAATTAATACGCTATCGTCTACGCAATTCAGATCAGGAGCAATAAATTCTAAATCCAATGGTGGGATGGCTTCAATTTCAATAGTCCTTTCTTCTACACAACCGTTGGCATCTCTTACGTAAATGTAATGTTCGCCAGCATTGGCAGATTGCATCATCGTATCCGTTTGGAAATTAGAATCATCGAAGGCATAGTTGAAAGGTTCTGTTCCTCCAACAACTGAGTTGATGATGATTTCACCAGAAGCATCATTCCAGCAGAGGAGGTCTGTTGCAGTTATCTGAAATTCAAACTCTGGATAACTCTCTATGTGAACGATCACGATGGAATCGCAACCTTGTTCGTCTATGAAAACATATTCTGTTGTAGTTCCAGCAGTTAAAAATTCATTGTTATAATTTATAGAATCGTTTGCACAAATCTCAAATTCTAAAGTAGAAATCGAAACGACGAGCGGAGTTACCAACAGATTAATAACAGAATCACAACCTTGCTGATTGGTAAACGGAATTTCTGTTTCTGTACCTACCTCATAATCCTGCCCTGCAAAACTAACCGTACTTCCATCACAGCCTTCCAACGATACCGTTTCATAGGAACTTTCTAACATCCCCACGTTCACTTCGACCAAAGAGTCGCAGCCAAATTGATTTGGGAAAGCATAGTTATAAATCCCAGGGCTTAAATCATCGTCATTGTATTCAACAGTAGTTCCATCACAAGTATTTAATTCAACAACGTTACTACTCAATGGCAAAGCAACTACATCCAAATAAATAATAGAATCGCAACCATTTACAGAAGTATGTGTAAAAGTCTCTTGTGTACCTGCTGGATATTCCACGCCTTCGTAGGTCATCACCTCTCCTTCGCAGGCAGTCATCTCCACCGTTTCATCGTAAGCTAACAATTCTTCTACATAGACCATTACTA
>JBGCDT010000576.1:0-5323 GCA_045105695.1 Saprospiraceae bacterium
ACACCCCTCACGACCCAGACGATCCCAATCCCTGGCTCGCCATGTATCTGGATAACAGCATCCCAATAAACAACAAAACAAAGCAGGCGCTGATGAGAGACAATGACTCTAAGTCATCAAAATATCTACAGCCCATTCTGACTTTATTTTCAAAAATCCTGATGTTCTTTATTCATATTTTTAAATACTTTTTTCCGAAGATATTTAATTCCTCTAAAGTGCTACATCGAATATTAGCCTGGGGATTAAAAAACTTTGTGAGCCCTGATGCGAACCTGATGATTTTCAGACACTTCCATGTAGGTAGTGAAATCCTGGAATTTATTGTAGCGAATATTGATGGCGTGGAAACAAAGACCAGTCCTTTGAAACCTCATAATTTTGATGATGTAAAAGAAGATCTTTTTTTATTGCATGATTTAAATCTATACAATTTCATAATTAAATTAAATAAGGAATTAAAAGAAAAAAATATTACGATTAGAGAAAAAGAAGTTTTGAATTTAGATATGATTACAGAGGATCAATTCGATCATATTGAGTTTCCAAATCGTTGGACAAATATTTTAGACCTTCGTTCTGCTATAGAAATGTTTACGCCTTTTTATCAATTTTTTCTAACGGCTAATGATTTTGTACGAGCTTCCAATTCTTTACAGCTGGATGAAACCATTGCAATTTATACGACGCAGATTTTAGGTACGCCTGGGCATCTTGGCTTAGTGAATAATAAGCATCCAATGGTTCCGGTTTCTACGTTTAGTGCGGCTTATCGTTTGGTCTTGCATGGCTTGGCGGCGGAGACCTTGCATGAGATTTTGGTCTTGGTGAAGAAAGGGAGATTGAGTGATGGGGTGTTGTTGCCGGAGTTTGAGGATTAAAAAAGCACCCAGCCAAAACTGACTGGGCGCTCTATATTTAACATGTGTATAATTGACTCTTCAATTAAGCAAGTGGTCAAGTTTGTGTTTACAATAAATTGAACTTTTGCTTACAATCTATAGCTCAATCCAATAGAAGCATTTACTCCGCTTCGGAAAGTTTGAGCAGCGTATTCTTGACCTTCGTGAGTCATCACTTCTCTGAATTCTGCATTCAATAAATTATTAGTTGCTAAGCGAAGTGTGAAGTGGTCGTTTATTTCTTTGGATACATTGAAGTTGACTAAGTGGCGTGGCATCTCGTAGATATTTGGCGTACCTCCGATGGTAATGTAAGTGATACGTGGCCCTACAACGTTGTAAGAAACATTGGCACTCCATCCTCTTTTTCGGTAAGAAACCAAAGCGTTTGCGACGTAAGGCGCTTGTCCGTACATAGATCGGTAATCTTTGTGATCTGGGTTTGTACCTCTGATGTTTGCTAGTTCTTCTGGGTCAATGTCAGAGCGAGAGACGATGTAGGAGAAGTTAGCTCCGACAGTCAAACCTTCTAAAGCAGGTGCCCAAGCTCCTACGTTTTTACGGACCTCTATTTCAGCTCCAGCTAATTGTGCTTCGTCTACATTTCTCCAAGTAAATTCTCCGTTTGGAGATTCTGGGTTGTACGTTCTTTCAATAGGATTATCAAATCTTTTGTAGAATGCAGATACAGAAATCATCTCTGATGGAGATGGATACATTTCCCAACGCAGGTCTACATTATCAACTAAGGTACGATCCAAGTCAGGATTACCAATTTCAATAAAACCACCATCAAAGTCGAAAGTAACAACAGGTGCCAACTCACGGAAAGTAGGTCTTGCCAATGTTCTGTTGTACGCTCCACGGATTTTCATCTTGTCGTTTACTTCGTAGTTCAGGTTTAAAGAAGGTAAGAAATCCAACTCATCTATGATATTGGTTTTTCCATCTACTTCAGGAAAATCGTTCTGCAAATCTTCGTCAGGAGATAAGAACTGAATTCTAGTTTGCTCTGCACGCACTCCTCCGATCAACCGCAGCTTGCTCGTCAACGGCAATTCTACCATTGCGTAAGCCGCTCCTACTTGCTGATCTGCTTCGTAGTTGTTTCGTTCGGTTGGGAAAGGGCGTACGTAAACACCTTGTCCATCATTTAGAATTTCGTTTTCCCCACTCACCTGAATCAAGTTATTTGGATTCAAGTAATCATCTACAGAGTTAATATTTCTATTCGTATTTAAGAAAGAATATCTTTTCTCTGTGTATTGTCTGTCTTTCACTAAGTACGCTCCTCCAACAGAAACTTTACTGCTCAGACCGTTCCACTGATTGAAAGGCATCACTACATCTACTCTGTTGTCAAAGTTGTTCTGATCCATTTCTCTGTAGAAACGGGTTGGCGGACGATCACTGGAAAGCTTTACATAGTAGCTTAAAAATTCTTCAGGATTCACTGGATCAGGAATCGAACGTGTGGTGAACGTTCTGAAGTCCGGCTCGTCTTGCTTAGATCTTGCATAAGCACTGCTCCAGCTCACTTCTAAGTTTCTAGCATTTGTGAAAACGTGCTTACCAGAAAGCTGCGCGGTAGACAATGCTCTTTCCTTATATCTTTGGACGAAAGTCTCATAGGTCTCATCGACATCATCACTTAGTTTTTTACCGGTAAGAATACGGCTTGTAGATTCTCCGTTTTGCGTATGCATTAAGGTTAAACCAATCTTGTGCGTTGGCGCCAATTTGTAGCTGGTATTGAACATACCTCCGATGAGTGTGTTCTCCGTTCCTTTCCGATCCGTCAGTTCGATCTCCTTGTTCAGTTTTGATTCCCCAGCACCAGTCAACTGATAGATACCTGTCTGTCCGTTATCGTAGTAGCTATAGTTTTTTTGATAGTTCAATGCAGCAACAAAACCAAGTGGTCTTCCTAAAATGTTTTTCTGATTACCAGCTGAGATAGAGAAGCTCTGGTTTGGCATCGCCGCTTTTGTCTCTGGTGCAAAGTTATTTCCAAAGGCTTGAGTAGCCGCAACGACCTGTCCTACTTCAGCTGAATTAAGCGAAGTATTCTGTGGATTGGTCATCTCCGGCATATCGATAGCAGCGTCTGGAATTGCTCTCTGTCCATCATCCATTCCAAGCCAATCTGTAGAACTTCCTTGCTGAGCGATGAAGTCATTATTAAATGTAGCATTACTGTTATAACCTAAAGAAGCAGAGGCTTTGAATATTTTTGAGTCTGGAAAATCCTTGGTTACGATATCTACATATCCTCCTGAAAAATCACCAGGTAAGTTCGGTGCAAAGGTTTTGTAAACTAAGATATTATCAATTAGGTTGGTTGGAAATAAATCCATTTGAACCGTATTTCTGTTTGGATCTAAACCTGGAATAGAAGAACCGTTTAAAGTTGTCTTGCTGTATCGGTCTCCCAATCCACGAACGTAAATATATTTTCCGTCCTGAACGGTAACACCCGTTACGCGCTTCACCGCAGCCGCTACATCATTATCTCCGCTCTTGCTCATCTGAGCTGCAGAGATACCATCGAGCACAACCGCTGATTTTTTCTGAATGGTTAATAAAGCTGTTTCTGTATTGCGAATTTGCTTTGCAACAACTTCTACTCCTAAGTCACTCAAGTCAACTCCTCCACCTCCGAAGGAAACGTCAACTGTCGTTAGTTCTCCAGCGGCAACTACGATGTTCTCTAGAAGTACATCATCAAAACCGACGTAGGAGCAACGCAGTGTATAAGTTCCAGGATCGACATCAAAAGCATATTTTCCGTCAAGGTCAGAAGAAGCTCCGGTTCCCGTTCCGTCAATAACGACGTTTCCACCGATGACTTCAAAGCCAGATTCAGATTCGATCATTTTACCGGCAATGGTTCCGGTCTGTGCAGTGAGTAAGCTTAGGCAAAAAACCATTGCAAATAAGCTAAGTAAAGATTTTTTCATTGTGAGATTTTTCAATTAAAACATGTTAAATATTACCTTATCTAATACAATCACAAATGTCGCTTTGTAAGATGAATGCTATTTTAATCCATTGTTAAGTCTTTGTAAACTGTCTTAATTTTTGGGTAGAAAGGGGATGGTGAATTAACTGGATTAGCGGAATTGCTACTGGATTGGTAAGTGTTTAGTACCGAGTAGATCTCAACCAATCTCAAAAAAGCTCGGTCAGAAAGCTAAAATAACGACCCTAAAATTCGAACTGCCCAGATTGTCGTCATACCTCTCGGTCGTACGCTTCTGCATGTTGGTGGGTATACTACCTTTTGGAAGAGGAATTGGGTATAGTACTTATGTATCGTTAGATTTGGACTCTGACCTCTCCTTAACATTCTTACAACCCGCTTGGTCATCATAGATTTAAACAAAGAATGATTAGTGATGCTTTCATGGGAATTGTTTTGAAAAAAGAGAATCACTCTATTACTATTTTGCTAATCCATGACTGGTTCTTCTCCAATAATTTTACGAAGTAAATTCCAGAGGAAAGGTATGCTAAGCTCATTTGTGTGCAGTCTTCGAGTTGTTTTACTTTTCGCCCTGTTACATCATACAGAATAGCCTGATCGAATGATTCTGCTTCGGAATGGCTAAAATAAATGAAGTCTTTCGCAGGATTCGGATAGACAAAGAAATTATCCGCTCCATAATGCTCATCAGTACTAACAGTTTGAACATCAATCTCTTTACAAGTAGAATCAGTTCCAATATCATTACTCGCAGTTAAACAAACTTCATAAGTTCCATTACCCGGGAAAAGATGAGTTGGGTTCTGTTCTGTAGAAGTATTGTTATCCCCGAAGTCCCAAAGCCACGAATTTGTGTTCGTGGAGGATTGATCGGTAAATGTGTAGGATAAGGTGTTTATCGTATCTGTGGTACAACTGAAAGCTGCAAGGGGTGGCATTGGTTGAGGAAGGGTATCGCAGGGGCTGCCTTCTAAAGCACCGAGCCTGTAATTGGGGAAATTTGGCAATCCATGGTTGTTAAATGATGGCAACTCAATGTGATGCTGTAAAAAATTACAAGCTATTCCTGCAGAATCCGGTTCATCTATGACATGAAGATAGCGGGAACTAGTATTGGGGCATGAAATATAAATTTTTCCATCTGGCCCATTTTGCATATTGTAAAAACGGGTTGGATTTGATAATGTTGGGGTTATCCATTCTACAAAACCGTCATAAATAGCGACGGTATCTCGGGATGCTGCAATATCTACCACAGTCAAATCAAATTGTAATATCTTGTCCCATACCGCAATATACATGAACTGACCACTGGGCGAAAAAGCAACACCACCTGGAACTCCAATTTCCTCTTCTTTTATTTGCAGATGATTATTTAATAAACCTGTACATCGGTCAAATTCATACAAGTCAATATTAATATCTGTTTGTACCC
>JBGCDT010000577.1:0-3262 GCA_045105695.1 Saprospiraceae bacterium
GTATCGTATATTCTGACGGATTCAAAGGCACTAACTGAGATGTTTGTATCGTACTTTCTGTCAGAAGGATCAGTTAGTGCTCCAGTGCTGATGTCTCCATCGAAATCAACATATAGTGTCGTAGCGGATGTAGCTGTAACCCAGATAGGGCTTCCGTTTACGGTACCATTGTTAGACCCTAATCCTAATCCTACAGACACTGCGGATTTTAATAAACTGATGGGCATTAAGGACATTCCCCAGTCCCAAGAAGAACCAGTCGTCGCTGTATTGTCAGCATCGTATGCGAGGACTGGCTGAAAGTTCTCTCCTCCAGAGGACGTAAACTGAGTCCCTGAAGAACCTATTATTTCGTATTCGTAAACTGAATTTGCATTGATCGAAAAGCTACCAGTTCCAGAAGTGTTTTGATAATTTATTGTAATGCTAGCTGAATTAGGATTGTGAAGAAAAACCTTTGCGGTAGTCCCTGCGCTAGAAACAGGACAGATATAACTATCAGAGAGATTAGCTACAGGAGTCAAAGTCATCCACCGGTTTTCCCAACCATTCGCATCATCAACATCGCCAGCGACGATAGCAGTGGAGACGGGTTTGTCTGCATTGACTCTGGCATTTGAAAGTACTCCCCCGAACTCATGATATACTTCTCCCTCATCTAGCATAACAGAGGTCTCGTAAGCACCATTGTTGTCCTTATCTATTTCCACCGTAGTATTGTCCTCAGAAGCTAGAACGTATAAGCTGGTGTGCTCAAACATCTGTGCAGGAACTGTCGTTAAATTTTCACCAATGGGTGCCTCAAAATATAAATCATATAAAGAGATTTCGGGAACATCCAATGCCATGGCCTGCACCGTCCCAATGGCTGTTGGCCATGCTGCTTTAGTAACTACAATTTGTCGGTTTGCACTAAGCTTATCCTTTCCGTCATATACTACTGTACTCGTGCTTCGAGGATTTGCAAACACATTGTTAGAAACAGTTAAATAATCTCCATCCACTAGAAGATCAGAAGGAAAACCAGGAGCAGTACCGTTGGATGAATCTCCATCGCCCCAAATTTCTGTTGAGCTTTGAACGGGATTCGAAATGTCTGGTTCCAAACCATCTTCCCAGTGGTCATAATAAATTAATGCTTCAGAACCATTGACTGTAACTCCGATAGTTACACTCACATTATCTCCTGCACCAGAAGCCATTGTTTCCCAATCATCTAATGCCTCTTCTTCACCAATAGGTAATATGTAGGTATAAGGTAATTGAGCCTTTGCGTAAGTTGATAGGAGTAATAAGAGGAGCAGGAGATTAAATAGGGTTTTGCGAGAAGGGGTAGCGTTTGAGATGACAGGTTCCATGTTTATTTTTTTATTAAAAACTATGATTGTCCTTCAGCCTGGGTCGTAGCCTATGAACGGTTGACATGGATTTGAAATCAAATTGAGTGCCTATGTGGGAAAAGAAAGTAGAGCCTATGGTAAGTCGTGACAAAAGAAAACAGGGTGAATTGTTGATTTTGTAATAAGTCACATTGGGCTGAAAAGCCAGTGGTTTGTTGGGTTGTTAGCTGGAAAATGAGGGTATCTTTTTTTTTGGAAAAAACTATTATTGTGACTGCAAAAAATGTTCTTTGAGAGAGTACTCAGTTAACTACTTGCTTAATTATATGTGTACTTGTTTTGATATATCTATTAATATTGTAATTTTATTTAAATTAATATTAATTATCTATCTGGTTTAATTTCTTACAAGTTTTACTGCAAATATGTTTGTCCTAGGAATAGTTACCAATAACAATAATTGAGGGTAAGCTACTGTACATTTTTTCCATAATGGACTAAAAAAGAGGGAATTACGATAAATCTCATTATGTTTGAATCGACTAAAATTTAGACATATTATGAGAACGCAACTCCCTCTAGTCGGTGAAATTAAAAGATTTTTTCCAATCCACCGTATTTGTGTGGTAAAAGTATTCATGTTATTAGTGCAATGCATTATCAGGTGCCGAACAGTTTGTTTGTACAAGTGTAGAACAGAGGTTGGATCGGTACTGAGTGTGAAAGATATAAAGATAAACACTGCTTATGCGAGGTTGATTAGGTTTTTCAAAATTAAAAACATTGATGCTTTCTGTGTTGGAATTATTAGACTCGTCATCTATTTAATGGATTTTAAAGGGCCAGTTTATATGTCTCTTGATCGGACAAACTGGAAAATAGGAAGTAAAAATATTAATGTACTTTTTATCGGGTTATTAATTACTGATGGTATTTTTATTCCTGTGATATGGCAATTGTATAACAAACGTGGTAATACTTCTGAAGAAGAACGTTGTGAATTAGTTAGGCGGTTTTTTAAAGTTTGGCCCGTTGAAAAAGAAGTTGAAATTACGCTATTGGGAGATCGAGAATTCATAGGAGTTAATTGGTTTGAGTTTATGATCTCTGTAGGTTTTTCTTTTGTAGTTAGAGCTAGAATGCAAGATTATTATAGTCAAATTCCGATGATGTCAGGCAAAACAGTTGATGAAGTAGAAAGATATATTCAACGGAAAATTAATAAACATGGATACTTCCAAACACCAATAAATCTGAAAGGACAATTGCTTTATTATACTGTCTTTTCTAATACTTCGAAGCGTCAGAAGAAGAATGACAAATGGCTAATTTTAATCAGTGATAAAAAAGACATAAACTGGATCAGTACAAGTTTTCCAAAACGTTGGGGTATTGAAGTGTTTTTCTATCATTGCAAAACCAACGGATTTAATTTAGCCGATTTAAATTTTACTGATTTATTAAAAGCGCAGTTGATGATAGGAGTCACCGCCGTATGTTATGTGCTTTCCATCAAAAAAGGGATAGAATGTCAAAGAACTGAAAAGACGTTGTTGAAAAACTACGGAATCAAAAGGTCTAGAGCTATTTCTTTATTCCGTTTGGGTTATGATAATTTGAAAAACGAAATCCATTCTGTCTTAGATTTGATTGCACTTGTGAGAAAAAATTTGCCCGAAATGCCATTGTGGAAAGTTGGACTCTGGAAAAGGGCAATGAAAAGTGTATAGAAAAAAAAAAAAAGTATCTAAATGCTCAACCAATTGTTTTTCTTGTTCATCATCTAATCGACCTGAATATAGAATATAACCGGCTTTTAAATAACTTTTCAACCCTCGTTTTTCATAACCCTTAGCATAACGACCAATTGTATTATCATCTAAACCTTGTGCCGCTTCAATAAGAGACACACTATGCTTCTG
>JBGCDT010000578.1:0-11226 GCA_045105695.1 Saprospiraceae bacterium
AAAGTAAATGGCGATATTTTTTGCCAAGTTTATTTCAAAAGGGGGTTTACTCCCGAAGATGCAGGTAGCTATATATTCTATCAGGGAAATAGTCTAGCTTATTATTTTATTTTTAATAGACAGAATAAAATACAAAAGTCATTTGTATGCGAAATTAGAGATTGCTAACCGATATAACCTTATAGTAAAAGTAAATGCCCCCGCTCGCACACCCCTTGCAAATAAAAACAACCAAAGCTAGCGCGACTCTTCCAGAGTCGTGCTTCCTATTTTCAGCCCTCCGGCCGACACACAAAGTCCCAAAGCCCAAACCACCCCCTTCTCAAAAATAAGCCCTACCTTCCTCAAGAAATATTCCCAAGTCCAACAACATCCAAACCGATACAAAATAAAATACCAGTACCGGTTACAATATCTAACCCTCACGGTGGAAGGCTGTCCTTGTATTTCTGAGTTAGAGTTGTCTAATAAAAGAGAAGCCCATTTTGATAGCATGAAGTAGTTTGTTACCTTAGTTGTATAGCCGTGGAGTAAAGTGTTTCTTTGAGTAAAGGATTTAACCTAATCAGAGTATAAATATCCAAGGCTGCTACCTTTTTAACAACAAACAAAGAAGTCTACTAAAAATGAGTATAATGAAAACTAAAAGCCTCCCCTTTGGGATTTTATTCTTTTTACTATCTATTCTTCAAATAAATTTGAACGCTCAGAATACACAAAGAGTGAATATCCAAATTGCACCAGAAGAATCGTTTCTCCTTATAAATGGCGAGCTGATAGAGGCTAGTAAAAGAACCGTTCCTTTCCCTCTGGAGTTGAAAACTGGGAAAACAGTTGTAGAGCTTTGGTCGCCAAAATACAAAAGAACAATAGATACCATACATGTAAAAGAAAAGCAGCTCCGTCCGATTATATTAAAATTGGAGACACATACGGATGCGTATCTGGAACACCAAAAGCAAATGAAAGTCTATAATAAAAATCGTTCAGAACGAATATTGGCGAGGAGTGGTGTGGCTGTTGGAGTATTGGCTGGGACCTGGTTTAGCTTAGATTTAAGGAATGCACGTAGGTTGGGAGATTTAAAAGAAAAAGCAGACAAGCATCGAATACTTTATTCAGAGTCACTTAGTCAAAAATATATTGATGAAAATCGAGAATTACATAAGGAGTATAAACAGAAGTACAATGACAAACGACGAAATATTTATCTGAGAAGATCAATTGGTTTGTCGGTCGTTGCAATAGGTAGTTACTTTGGCTATCGGTTTTTGAAAAAAATAAATAAAAAGAAAATTGTTAAGCCGACCTTTGTACCTGCAAAGAATCCTTTTGTTCTCAATGGTTTTGATTTATCTGGCAACGCTAATAGCTTTGCCTTCAACTTGAACTTTAAATTTTAATTCGCTATGCAATTAATGAAATATTCGCTTCTTTCTTTTTTTATAGTCCTTTTGTTTTCTGCTTGTTATGAGGACGTTGAAGATTTGTCTAACAATGGTTTTGATGACGATGCAGAGACTGCTTATTTTAAAATCACCGGCCATGATTATGATGGTTGGTCACTACATCTGTTTTTCGATACGGTGGAACCTATTCCTTCTGACTACGATCAATCTACTTTGCAGATAGCTTTAATTAGAGATGAGGAGTTAAGTAAAGTTTTTCCATTAGGGACTACCAAATATTCGACAGGTTCTTTTAATCCCTCTCGTCGGACTTGTTTTCAAATAGCTTATGTTCGATTTAATAATCAAACAGAATATTCAAATCCTACTACGAAATATTGCTTGGGTAATTGATTGTGGTTTTTTTTATAAGCCCTTGGTTATTCGTTAATACGGTTTCTTTGAATTAGAAAAGCTAATGTGGATCGTTCGTTTAAGTTGACAGTAGTAAATGTTACAGAAACGAGTAGAGTAGTAGAGTTTTAAATTGTAAGAAGTAGTAATAATAAATAGAATAGATGTAATGAATAAAAATAAGCTACTTTTTCTAAGCGCTAATGTTGTTTTTTCGTTAGTTGGGATTGCGTTTTTACTTTTTATTACATTTTTTTGGATCGGAAGTAAAGAAAATTTTGAAAACTTGCTAATAGTATCTTACTATAACTTTTTTTTAAAAAAGGTAATTGTTAATATAGTTTTCAGTTTGTTATTCCTTGGTTTTACATGGCTGTTGAATTTTATTTTTCAAAAAGTATTTGGATTGTCTTATGTGAAGTTGACAAGAAGGATACTCTTGATTGATTTAGTTGCCTTTATATTTCTTTCATTTATTTTTCCCTTTTTTTATTTGTCTTGATTTTTAGAGAACGGTCCACTCCTCAGTTGGTACCACTTCTGATTAAAAAGAACCCGCTCGGGCCACGCCCTGCAAATATAAAAATAAAGCTAGTTTGGTGGCCCCGTTTTAGATTGTGGTAGCTGCCGGAGGCAGTGGAGATGGTTATCACGGCCTTTTAAAGGCCGCGCTAGCGGGGCACCACTCTGCAAGAGTCGCGCTAGCGGGTTATTACAGACAAACCTCTTGATATAAGTGATAGAAACCCAAAAAATAAGAAACAGTAATGAATACTAAATTTATTTTATTTGATAAATATTTTTTTAATGGCTTGTTTGCCTTTGTTCGAAAGGTAGAGTTGTCTATTGATCGTAGGCAATCTTACGATGATTTAGAAGGTTATGTAAAGCTTAATTTAAAAGAAATTCAAGACGTGATTAATAGGCTCTCTTTAAAAATAGAAAATCATTCGTCAAATGACCAATTCAATATTAAGAATCAAAGTTTTATACAGAAAAATCGTGATAGAGTATTTTTTAAATATAAACTAAGAAAAGAAGAAGTATACTATTTAATTACCTTACTCAAGAGAATAGAACGATTAAATATTGATCGACTGGATAGTCGCTCTTTGAGTGAAGTTAGGTTGTTGTTACGAAACTATTATGAGGAAATACTAGGAAACAGATTAGACTCTAAGGATAAAGAGAAACTTCTGCTTGTTGAACACTTAAACCAAAATAAATATATTAAAACTTTTTCAATCGATGAGTTAACTGATCATTGGTTGTAAGGAGTTCCGGCTCCCCGCTCGGATCACGTCCTGCAAATTAAAAATAAAGCTAGTTTGGCGGGCTCGTTTTAGATTGTTGTAGCTGCCGGAGGCAGTAGGGATGGGAAGCACGGCCTTTTAAAGGCCGCGCTAGCGGGGACCTAAATGTTCAAAGTAATAAAGAATAAAAATGGAAAAGAAAAGTATTGATTTTGATAAAGTCTTGCATATATTTTTGAGTAACAAAAATAAAAGTAATGAACAATTATTTGAAGATATATTTAGTCACTACCCCAATGCAAATTTAACATTTGAAATTTTTCTTTTCTTTCCAATATCACTAAACCGGATGATCTTTGAAAAAAAAGGTGTTGATTTTCCAAATTATTATTTTGAGTATGATGAAAATGATAATCTAATAGGCAGGAAACGGTTTTCAGAAAATAGAACTTACAATTTGATTTTAGGCTATTCAGAGAGTTTACTGACAAGTTATTTAACTCAAAACGATTTTTACTCAATAATAAAAAGGAGTTCTGAATTTAATGCAATAAATAAAGCCTTAATAGATGAGTCTAAATTAAGTTCCATACAAATAATGCCAATGAAAATTTATCGCTAGCTAAAAGCTAGTACCCCGTTAGCGCGACCCGCTCCCCCCTTATAAATAAAAACAACCAAGGCTAGCGCGTCTTCCAGAGTCGTGCTTCCTATTCTTCAGGCCTCCGGCCGACACACAAAGTCCCAAAGCCCAAACTACCCACCTTTCAAAAACAAGCCCTACTTTCCTTAAGGAATATTTCTAAGCCCAACAACTGCTGATATCTATCCGCTACAAAATAAAACACCAGCGCGGTCTAAATTATCTAATATCAAGACCCAACTTCAATTCCTTCTCACATAATTCCTCCACATAATTTATTAATTTCACTGCTAGTATTTAATTTGCAAAAAGGCGAATGAATCAAATTACTTGTTAAGTCCTAAGAGATCCGCCTTTCAAAGATTTACGTAGAACACATTTTTTAACCATAGATAATCAAAAATCATGAAGACACTTTTTACTCGATGCACATTACTTGTACTATGCCTGGGGCTAGTCTCAGGACTAACAGCCCAGACAGTCTACTGGGGAGATCAACCTGGGGAAGGTGACTTTGATGGTAGTTTAGATGGTTGGACTTCTGAGGTAGTATCTGGACCCGATTCTTCCTGGGTATGGGTTCCTAATGGACTCGTTACAGGTGGCTTTTTATCAGACCAGGACTCAACGATTAATTCTCCTACTGCTTCAAATGGCGCTGCTGTTTTCAATATGGACGCCTACACCAACGGCCCGAATGGGCCCGTTCCTCCAAGGCCATTCCCGGAGTATGTTGTCGATTTAATATCTGAGACAATAGACCTCAGTGATGTTCCTGCTGAAACGGCATTAAGCATAGAATTTCATCAGCTTTATAAATGGTTTGAAGTTGCAGAAAATAACCTCTACTTTTCTTCTTATGCCATTAGTACAGATGATGGAGTTACCTGGACTGCCCCCATTGATGCTAACCCCGGTGTTCCCGGTAATTTTGGAGGAAGCGGTATACCACCGGTGATCGGGATGCAAAGAGTTAGAATTCCTTTTGGTTTGAATGCTGCCGGGTCAAATACGGTAAAGATAAAGTTTACGGTTGCAGGTAATTTTTATTATTGGGCTATTGATGATGTGAAAATTATTGAAAGGCCAACTAAAAACGATTTAACGGTTTCGCCTATTTGGTATGCCGTTGCTCCTTATGCTAAGATTCCTTTGAGCCAGGTAGAGCCAATTTCATTTATGACCGATGTCGAAAACGTTGGAGCCAACACTGCTGAAAATGTAGTATTGTCTATTGATGTTGAAGATGGCTCGGGAGGATCTGTTTACAATCAAACAGAAGCATATGGTACTCTAGGAACGGATTCATTAGATCAAAATCGTATATTCGGATCATTTACACCGACAGAGGTTAATGAATATTTAGCGACTTATTCTGTAAGTAGCGATTCTACAGATGAGGACATTTCTAATAGTGAACTGGATTTTAGCTGGGAGGTAACAGAAACTACTTTTGCAAAAGAAAACGGACCAAACCGAAGTATACAGGCAGGCAATACGAATTGGAGTGATGGTGTCAACCGATCATGGGCCTATGGTAATCATTATTATATTGTAAATGGTTCAGAACAAAATCTATATGCGAACACCGCTTCTTTTGTTATTGATAATGCGGATGTTGCAGAGGGACTTTCTGTAAACGTAAAACTATGGAAGTGGAATGCTGACGTTGATCTTTGGATGACTAATCCAGATGCTCTTGGGAGTGGGATCTACCAATGTCCACCAGATGATAGAGAGGAGGTAGGGTTTGCCAATTATACGATTGAGGGATCGGAAGACTCTGATGAATTTATTACAGTCTATTTAATTGATCAATTGTCTCTTTCACCAGGTGTACCATTGGTGGCGAATACACATTATATACTCATGCTGGAAATGATAGGAACAGCAGAGGATGATTCGAATGTGATCGTTCTTGGTGCAAACGACGAAATTGATTGGACCGCTACAGGTTATCTTACAACTCAGCAGGGGCACCCTCGATTTGGTGCCATGATAGGCTTAAACAGTAACGGTCTATTGCAAGATGCTACCTATAATAATCTAGGGTTTGGACGCGACATAGTGCCCTGCGTTCGAATGGATGTTGATGCACGTATAGACTCAGCAACTGATATTCTTAAGGACGTTAATATAAATATCTACCCAAGTCCTGCTGATGAATTTGTTACGGTTGATATTGATCTTAGTAGGACGTTTGATGACGTGTCAGTGAGGGTTGTGAATTCGGTTGGTACACTCATTACTAAAAAGGCTATCGGCGATATGCAAAGAGGAAGTGTTAATTTGAATACTGAGGACTGGATTAATGGAAGTTATTTCTTGCAGATAATTACAGATGAAGGGATAAAAACGGAGCGGTTTTTAATTCAGCGCTAGGGGAGAGGTGTATTTTTCATACCTGCTCGCACAGGTCTAACAAACATGAGTCATCCCATAAGTAATATGTGCACGTAAGTTAATTGGCTTTATTCGAGAGTTTTTCTTTGTCTTACTTTTTGTCTTGGCACAAAAAGTAACAAAAAACCCAAGAATTATAAACTCGCTCCGCTCAAACACTATAATTCGGCCTCCCGCTACTTAGTACGTGGCCTTCTATCCTGAAACCTATACGTGCATACTCTACTTATGGGATGACTCATATTTAGGATCTTTAGCTGAGGTAATAGGAATCCACGCTATTTCATTCCATTAAATAAGTTTATATATTTGCATAGGTTAGAAACAGACTAGAATATAAAGCTCAACTAAACACAATCGCTTCTATTCTCTTCCCCTCTTTCAGCTGGGTTCCTGGTCTTAATAATTATGAACTGGAACTTAACACATTAAGTATAACAATAATAAAGCATGGCTTTCGCTTAATCGTAAAAGTCAGGTCATCCTAATTTTCGATTTATGAAAAAAATCTACTTATCTCTGGTGGTGGCAGTATTTCTGTTACCATTTCTTTCTGCTGGACAAGCGCCTGGGTACCTGGGGAAAAAAGCAATCATTAGTTTTTCTACTTCTGCTATTCCCACTTTTAATGGACCAACTCAGAACAATAGAGGACGAGAACCTTATTTCGTAGGAAACGGTACCTATGGTGTTAATTACGAGTTCGAAGGAAACTTCGAATATGTTGTTGGACGGTATCGTTCTGTAGCTTTGTCGGTTAGTCAATATTATACTGGCGCAAAACTTACAGCGGAGACTCGGGCTCGTGAAGCTGGGCCTTTTAATGATTTCGGATTTGATCGGCATGAATTATTTCTGCGACTAAATGTCAAATCTGTCGGCCTTGTATTTAGCAGATACAAAAAGGACAAAGGAGGACTCGCTCCTGTTGGCAACCGATTTTACTGGGGACTTAAACGAAGTTTTATTTCTTCAAAAATAGTTGATAAAAATACAAACTACCACAATGATGAATTTGGCCCACTAACAGGACATGAGGATTTAGAAATAGGGAATAATTTCACTCAGAATTATCTTTTCTTTGGCTGGTCGAACAATCAGGTTTTCTGGGATAAGCTGGTTTTTAAAACAGGCTTTCGCTTAGCACTTCCATTGAACCTCAGAGCTTATTCAGATAGTGAGTCTGATAGTAGTTTTTCTAATGAGGAAAAACACAGAATTAATGTAGCGAATAGACTCGCACTTCATGAAGCTGTTCGATTTGACATCGGTCTGGGACTTTTATTATTTTAAAATTGTAATTCAATTATTATGAAATATTTAAACGCAGTATATAAAGCCGCAAGCATACTCGTAGTAACTATGCTGTTTACGACTACGGCTTGTTATGATTACGAGCCTCAGTTTGAAGGCGAATACGAAGACGCTGAGAATGGTGTTATTGGAGAGGTAAAGCTTCCGAAAGAATTGGTGATTGTTGCAGGAGGAGACGTTTATCTGGGAGATGAATTTGGATTAGCAATGGAAGCCATCACTAGTAGTGGAAATATAACCACCGCTTCTATTAATGACGACAAAACCAAAGTTTTATACAAACGAGAGGGAGAAGAGGTCTCCATATATGACATAACAGCGCAATCAGAAGAAGGGAGGGTATCCGGCTCTATCAATGCTAAGTGGTTTGATTATCATCCGAATAGCGAGACTATATATTTTTTGACAGAGGATGGGATTTTAAATACAGTAGGGCCAGAAGTTTTAGTTCAAAATCCAATTGATTTAAAAACGCATTTAAATATTGTTGGTAATATTAACCCGCTAGGAGTTGTATTACTGCCACAAAACGGATTTGTTTATACGTACTATAATTCTTTTGGTTTTTCTTTTGGGATGATTCATTCCAGCGGAACAAATCTGATAGAGTCGACTAGTATGAGTAGTAGTAAATCGATATTGAGAATAAATAAATCGGCTTCAGTTATTCATGCAGTATCTTCAAGTGCTGGTGATGATGTAACAATATACAGATTTCCATTCCTTGGGTTTTATGGTTTTTTGAATGATGTAAAATATGCAGTGCCTATTGATTTAGATAGAAGTTATTCTGTAACTGAAGATAACATTATAGATGTTCCTTTTGGCGAAGATATACCATCGCCGAATGGAGCGATTACAGCTATTGATTTTTAAATAGCTTTTATCGTTTAATTTAATGAAGCTTTCGCAAAAAATATTTTCATGAAAAATAGTTCCAGTATTGTTTTCTTTCTTTTGTGTTTTTCTCTTCAATTAATTGCTCAGGACAATGGTCTGCTAAAAGCAGAAGGAAAAATACCTAAAGAGTTTATTACACCAAGTACGGTGAAATATAAAAAGCAGGTCACGTCATTAAATGACAAGAAGACCAAACGTAAAAAGCAAAAAGAGCAGAAGCAATTTTTGTTGGAGTCTGGGTTTTCAATTGACGATATTTTGCAAAGCGGAATGGTGTTGTTTAATGACCCCGCTTCTGATTATGTCAATAAAGTTTTAGCGAAATTACCTTTTGGATCAGAAAAGAAATTAACGAAGAAAAAACCACGGGCCTATATTCTGAATAGTTCAGCTGTCAATGCCTTTGCTACGGATCAAGGGATTATTTTTGTGACGCTTGGACTTTTAGCTAATCTTGAAAATGAAGCACAATTGGCTTTTATTCTTTCCCACGAATTAATTCATATTAAGCACCAACACGCGATTAATAAATTTATTAAAGCCAAAGATATAGATCGAAAAGGCAGACGTGGGAATACGAGGAAGATTGGCGTAGACAGAGGTGTTTTTAAAAAGAGTATGTATTCCCGTCAGCTAGAGGAAGAAGCCGATGATGAAGGTTTGGATATTTTTCTAAAATCAGATTATGACCCACAAGCGATTTTAAATACTTTTAAAATTCTACATTATTCTTATCTGCCTTTCGATGAGGTTCCTTTTGAAAAAGACTTTTTTGAAGATAAAGATTATATTCTGGATGAAAGCTTATGGCTCAAAGAAGTGAAAGCTGTTTCGCCAATGGATGAAGAAAATGAAGAGGAAGAGTCGTCGCATCCTTCAAGTATCAAACGGATGAAGAAATTGACTTCTAGCATTCCTGGTGAAAATTCGGATAAAAAAGTATTTCTAATCTCAGAGGAAGAATTTAATGACATTCGTAATCGAGCGAGGAATCAAATTCCATATTTAAACCTGTATGCAGAAAACTTTCCACAGTCTATTTATACTAGTTTTTTATTACTTCGAAATGATCCTGAAAATATCAATTTGCAGAAAGTGATTGCGAAGTCTCTATACATGGAGTCTAAGTATAGAAACTACTATGATAGAAACGACAGTAGTTGGGAGTATAAAGAAATGATGGAAGAAATCGTTGGCAAGGTGGAAGGAGAATCGCAGCGTGTCTATCATTTGTTATCTGAATTAGAAGAGAAAGAGTTGTCGGTTCTAACCTTAAAATACAATTGGAAGGTTTACAGACAAAATCCAGAAGATCCTGAAATGAAAATGATAATAGATGATGTTTTCGTAGAGTTTAATTCACATTTTGATGACTTGAACAGTTTTTCTAAAACAGCTATAGCTGCCAAGCCTATTGAAGAAAAACCTCAAAAAAGTGAAGCTGAAAAAACGAAGTTAGAAAAAATAGAAACTATTTCTGATTCAGAAAAAAATTATTGGAAGTATGCTTTTGTAGAAGAAATGAAAAATGAAGATTTTTTAACTGCATATAAAGAGGGAAAAAAGAAATTTGATGATAAAGCTAAAAAAGCAGATTATTATGATTCAAGAGACGGAAGACGTGAACTGAATAAAGAATATTCAAAAGAGCAGAAAAAAGGAAAGCAACTAGGGATTAAAAAGGTGGTTGTTGTGAACCCCTTTTATTTGTCATTAAATCAAAACAAAGAAAATAGTGTCCAATATATTCGTTCTGAAAAAAAGCAAGAATACTTTCGTAAAACAATTAAAGAACTTTCTGAGAAATCAAAAACGAAAGCTGTTATTCTTGACGTAAATGATTTAGCGGCTAAAGACATTGAAAAATTCAATGATATTTCAGAAGTTAATGATTATTTCAGTCAGCAAATGGATCACTTTGATTTATCTCTAAGCCCAGGTTATAATCAAAACGAAGTAAATGCGATTGCCGATAAATACGGTACGGATTATTTTCTATGGACGGGTGTTATATCACTGAAGGAAAAAAACAATTACCTCGCTTACATTGGTTTTTCAATTATAATGCCTTGGGTACTTCCTTACACGATTCCAAAAATGATAAAGCAGGAATACGATATGTTGTATTACGCTATTTTATTCGACGTGAAAACAGGTAGACGCTCCATTATTAAAATGGACTATTTTGATAAGCGAGATAGTAAGACGATTTTGAAAGCGCATATCTATGATGTGTTTCATCAGATTGGGACGAGGGAGAAGGGATAGGTCTCAAGGATTCTAGGTCAAATTATCTGAATTTATTCGATAAAATATAATACTCAAAAAAGAGTCTTTCTGTCTTTAGAAATAATAACCGATCAATAGGAAATATCTTCTGGTTTTAATAGAACTTCTTTTACTGTCAGAAAGACCGCCTCTGCCCTCCAATCTAATTTCTGCGGAAAGATTTCTCCACTGTAATCCTATGCCAGCTATGCTCCCTATTTTAGCTGTTCTTGGGAATTCGATGGCGTCTCTTTCACGAACTCGATTGAGGGTTTGGAAATAATTATCATCAATTCGTTCGTTTTCAGTCCGATTACAGCGCCACCATGAAATCCTACGTCATAGTTGATAGATTTTGTTGTTAAGTTGATTTGTATAGTCGCTACTATCAGAATGTCGCTTTATAGTTCTCTGTTTATGTTAAGGGCAATACTGAAGGACTACATGTTGAACGCAATGTACGAATTGATCCTTTTGTTAGGTGGTAATTAACCATGTAAAATGAAAGGTTACACTTTACAAAGTTATAGAGATAAGTAATAGGGTTTGAATATATTTTAAGACTCGACTTCAATAAAACTTTCTACTTCCTTCAACGTTTTACTTTTGTCAGTTCTAAGCTAAAGCATAAGCTCTTTATGCA
>JBGCDT010000579.1:0-4360 GCA_045105695.1 Saprospiraceae bacterium
ACATCACAGGGGAGACGCACTCTGCGACTGGCTCGGTTACTTTGGGCTATGTCGCTTTAAAAGCTGACGTTTTGATTGATGATAAAATGGAGAAAGATAGCTTCAAGCAAATTACCATTAGTACTAACAACTTCAGTGGAACAGACGAACCAGCGAAAGGTAAGATTGTCATCAAGTCATTGAAGCGACCTGAGCGACCTTATATTAGTCGCTATTGGCAGCAACCCGATTTGTGGTTGATGTCAGAAGAAGATTATGCGAAAGACTTTCCACAGTATGCTTATAAGAGTGGTTCGGAAATTACGAGTTGGAAAGAAAATAAAATTGTGAGCACTTTAGACTTCAATACAAAGTCTGCAAAAACAGTAGAAGTCGATCAATTGAATTTACCATCCGGCGCTTACTTTTTGGAACTGACGACGGAAGATAAATACGGAACGGCCATCGTAGTTCGTAAATATTTCAAGCTCTTTGATATTGCGAATCAGGAGCTCCCTTACGATGATATGGTTTTCCATTATCAAAATAAAAATTCATTTGAACCTGGCGAAACAGCTCAGTATTACATCGGCTCTGCAGCCAAACCAATTCACGTTTACCATCAGGTAGAACACGCAGGAAAAGCAACTAAAGAAGAATGGATCACAGCAAACAGTTTGAAAAAGCTATCGCTAAATATTGAAGAAAAGCACCGAGGAAATCTAAGTTGTCATTTGAATTTTGTGCGAGACAATCGTTTTTATCAAGTGGTTCGAACGCTCAATGTTCCTTATTCTAACAAAGACCTTACAATTGAAATGGCCACCTTCCGAGATAAGCTTTACCCAGGTCAGGAGGAAGAATGGCAGATCAAAATTTCAGGAGCTAAGAAAGACAAGGTCGCTGCCGAAATGGTCGCTACGATGTATGATGCTTCTTTGGATGCTTTCCAGGCGAACAGTTTTGCCAAGAGATTCTATCCGTATTACAATCAAACTTACTATACTTCCAGCTCTAACTTCCGACAGGCCTACGGACGTGTTTTCGCAGATTGGGATTCCAATGGAGAAAGCTATCCAAGTCGTGTGTTTAGAAATCTGAATTGGTTTGGATTGTATTTTAATAACCGAAACTATATTATGGAAGAAGTTATGCTGTCAAGTAATGACTCAGGGGGTAGAGCAAAACGACGTGGTGCGCTTCGAAATACAGCAGCACCACAATCAGAGATGGAGGACGGTGCTCCAATGATGGACGGAGATATGGTTACTAGAGAAGAGATTGCTCAATTAGAAACCAAAGACATTAACGCTGTAGCTGGTAAAACTGCAGGGCTTAGTCAAGAAAAGGAAGAACAAAGCTTAGATGACATTGCCGTACGAACAAATCTAAACGAAACTGTCTTCTTTCTCCCTGAATTAAAAACAGACAAAGACGGCAACATCATCTTCTCCTTCAAAATGAATGAAGCGTTGACTCGCTGGAAGTTCATGGGCTTTGCGCACACTAAGGATTTACAAACCGGACAGATCACTAAAGAAGTCGTTACTCAAAAAGACCTCATGGTAATGCCGAACGCGCCTCGCTTTTTCCGCGAAGGAGACGAAATTATTTACACCGCAAAAGTAAGCAACCTGACTGAAGGCATCATGAACGGATCTGCCCAACTGGCACTCTTCGATGCAGTCAGCAATCGATCTGTAAATGAATTGTTACAAGTTCAAAATGTCGTTCAACCTTTTACTGCTGAGCCAGGTCAATCTGCATTGCTACAATGGAAATTGAAAATTCCTTTCGGAGAAGTAATGGCGATTACCCACAGAGTGGTCGCGAAAGCGGGTAACTTTTCAGATGGAGAAGAATCAGCGGTTCCTGTTTTGACGAACAGAATGTTGGTGACGGAGACTATGCCTTTGCCCGTCAGAGGAAAAGAAACAAAGACTTTCAATTTCAAAAAATTAGCAGAAGCTGGAAATTCCAATTCGCTACAACATCATAAACTGACTTTAGAATTTACATCTAATCCAGCTTGGTATGCCGTGCAAGCTTTGCCATATATGATGGAATATCCATACAAATGTACAGAGCAGGTTTTTAGTCGATACTATGCGAACTCTTTGGCGACCTCTGTTGCGAATGCACATCCGAAAGTCCGTCAGGTTTTTGAAAAGTGGAAAGGAACAGATGCCATGAAAAGTAATTTGAGTAAAAATCAAGATCTCAAATCTGCACTCTTAGAAGAAACGCCTTGGGTACTTGCTGCACAATCGGAAGAGGAGCAAAAGCGAAACATCGGTTTGCTATTCGACCTTCAAAGAATGGCGGATGAGCAGGAACAGGCTATGACAACTATCGCTGAAAGACAGAGTGGAAATGGCGGATTCTCTTGGTTCCCTGGAGGTAGAGATAGCTGGTACATCACGCAGTATATCGTAGAAGGAATGGGCCATTTGGACGCACTCGGCGTAAAATACATTCAAGAGAATGATCGTGATAAAAAGGTCGTAGAGAATGCCATAAGATTCATTGATAATGAATTAGTATTCCATTATGATGAACTTGCAAAGAGAGTAAAAAAAGGAGAGACGACTTGGGAGAAAGATCATTTGGTACATCTCGTCGTTCATTATTTATATGCTCGGTCTTTCTTTTTAGACCAACCATTTTCTAATTCTAAATTAGATAAAATTGTAGGATACTATTTAGGTCAAGCTAAAAAATACTGGTTGAATAAAAATATCTATTCGCAAGGAATGCTAACACTAGCCTTACATAGAAATAAAGACAACTCGACTACTGCCGACATGGTAAAATCTTTCCGTGAACGTTCCTTGAATAATGATGAGCTTGGTATGTACTGGAAATACAATACGGGTTACTATTGGTATCAGCTACCAATCGAAACGCATGCGCTGATGATTGAAGTTTTTGATGAAGTAGCTAAAGATGAAAAAGCAGTCGATGACCTAAAGGTCTGGTTATTGAAAAACAAACAAACAACACATTGGAAAACAACTAAGGCAACTTCGGCTGCCGTGTACGCCTTGTTAAGTAGAGGAGACAATTGGTTGTTGGAAGACCGTTTGGTGAATATTGACTTAGGTGGAAAGCGAGTTGAAATCGATCCATCTGAAGCAGAAGCTGGAACGGGCTACTTCAAAAAATCATGGGGTGGCAAAGAAATACAACCAACCATGGGAACCGTAAAAGTAGAAAATCCAAATTCTGTAGTAGCCTGGGGTGCTGTCTACTGGCAGTACTTTGAGGACCTAGACAAAATCACCACTTTCGAAGAAACACCACTGACGTTGAAAAAACAATTGTTCAAAGAAACAAATACCGCTCGTGGTCCAGTCATCGAGCCGCTTGCCGCCGGAGCTGTTTTGGAACCTGGCGATAAAGTGAAGGTGCGGATCGAATTACGTGTAGACCGTGTTATGGAATACGTCCACATGAAAGATATGCGCGCTTCTGGCTTCGAGCCGATCAATGTGTTGAGTACGTACAAGTGGCAGGATGGTCTTGGTTATTACGAAAGTACGAAAGATGCTTCTACGAATTTTTTCTTTTCGTATTTACCTAAGGGCACTTATGTTTTTGAGTATCCGTTGCGGGTGAATCATAAGGGGGATTTTTCGAATGGGATTACGACGATTCAGAGTATGTATGCTCCGGAGTTTTCGAGTCATTCGGAGGGCGTTCGGGTGAAGGTGGAGTAGGGGTTATTTGACTAATGGAATAAAACCTGAATTGAAGTAATTTGATTTTTGAAATAAATCATGAAAATACAAACGTCTATTGTCGCTTTAGCTTGTCTGCTGTTTCAGTATTCATGCACTTCGCAAGTGCCTAGTCCGAACATTATTTTAAGTGTCCCAACGCTTGAGCAGGAAGCGACTTCGGTATGGAGAACAATTAATGATATAGCATTTCTAGAAGAGCAAGGTTATCAGATAAATCTACCAAGGCATGATACGATTCAATTTCTAGTAGACAAATCAAGAAATAAAAATTTTGGAAATACCGATTTTGGAACGATCTATAATTTATTAGAATCAGGTATCTATGAAAAGGGTAATTATGAAAAGGCTTTTTCAAAAGTCAATGCTCAGTTAGAATTAATTAATTCTTTAGTTCAGCGATTAACAGTTATTAAGGAATCCTGGAATTGGAATTTTAAAATCTTTGATTCCTATGATATTGTTTTTACGATTTATGGAACGGGAGGAAGTTATGATCCAGACAATGGTAGGGTAACATTATTTACGAATGAGGAAGGTCAATTCATGAAGTATGACAATCCTGCGAATACAATAATTCACGAGATAGTTCACATGGGAATTGAAGAGTCGATTGTTCAGAAATACAATTTGTCTCATGG
>JBGCDT010000580.1:0-5462 GCA_045105695.1 Saprospiraceae bacterium
TAATCGTTTCAGACACCTATACTTTAATAGTAACAAATCAAACGAATGGTTGTACTTCAATAGACGAAGTAGAAGTCACACAAGATGCAGCGGTCCCAAGTTCAAATGCAGGAGCAGATGATGTGTTGGATTGTACAACAGTTTCAGTGATATTAAGTGGCTCGAATTCCACAGGAGATAACCTAACTTATCAATGGTTAAATTCCTCAGATGAAGAAGTAGGAACTGCATCAGATCTTTCCGTAACGGTTTCAGACATCTACACTTTAATAGTAACAAATCAAACGAACGGTTGTACCTCAATAGACGAAGTAGAAGTAACACAAGATTCAAATGTTCCCACTTCAGATGCAGGAACAGATGGTGTGTTGGATTGTACAAATGCCTCTTATCTTTTGAGTGGTATTAATTCAAGTGGAGATGACTTGACTTATCAATGGTTAAATTCTTTAGATGAAGAAGTAGGAACAACAGAAGAGCTTTCCGTAACCGTTTCAGGCAGCTACACTTTAATAGTAACGAATCAAACAAACGGCTGTACCTCCATAGACGAAGTAGCAGTAACCCTAAATACCACCGCTCCAGTAGCTGACGCAGGAGTCGACGGCGAAATCACCTGCATAAATGAAGGTTATGAGCTCAACGGAATCAACTCTACAGGTGGAACGCTAACCTACGAATGGTTCAATGACGCAGGAACCTTATTAAGTTCTAACAATACAGTTACAATTTCTGTTCTAGGAGCTTATACACTTGTTGTAACGAATGAAGACAATGGTTGTACAGCAATGGATGAAGTTGTTGTAACAGAAAATACGTTAGCTCCGTTGGCAAGTGCGACCGTAAGCGGAGAGATAAATTGTACCGATACTGATGTTACACTTAGCGGAACTGGCTCCTCAGGAACGGACCTGGACTACGCTTGGTTCAACCAAAGCGGACAGCTCATAGGAACAGAAGAAAATGTAACCGTAAGTGATCCTGGGAGTTATACATTGCTAATTACAGACCTTACGAACGGTTGCCAGGAGAATGACATAGTTGTCGCTACGGCTGATACGGAGTTGCCAATAGCAGTTGCAAATACGATTACAGATTTAACTTGTCTGGAGGAGAATGGACAGGTGAGTGGGGTAGGTTCATCTGTTGGAACTGAGTTTATGTATCAGTGGACAGGCGATGGAAATTTAGTAAATGCCTCTTCATTAGACACAGAAGTAGATGTAGAAGGATCGTATAATTTGCTAGTGACAAATACCGAGAACGGCTGCACAGCTGAGGCCATAACAATAGTTTTACAAACGAGTGATTTTCCAGGCGTACCTGAGTTAGAAGTGACAGGGCCATTCTGTTATGGTGATGTAGCAACCTTAGTTGTCTCCGAAGTGACGGGTGGAAGTACACCTTATTTGTATTCTGTAGACGGCGGTGAAAGTTTTGTCAACGGAAACTTATTTGCTGATTTACAAGCTGGAAATTACGATTTAATGATTGAAGATGCAGAAGGTTGTTTGTACGAAGAAAGTATTTTAGTTCCAGAACCAGATGAACTATTAATTAATTTAGCTACAGAAATATCCTTGTCCTATGGTGATGCGCAGCAATTGTTTGCAGATGTAAATTTGAATCCTTCTGAAATCGAGTCAATAGAATGGACACCATCTAATGGGTTGAGTTGTACGGATTGTCTGTCTCCAGTTTTGGAATTTGCAAAGCAATCTAGGCGTTACAAAATTTCCGTTAGGGACATCAACGGCTGCATAGCAGAGGCAGATGTTTTCCTTCGTGTAGAGAATCAACAAGACATTTACGTACCAACGGCTTTCAGTCCAAACGATGATAATATCAACGATAAGTTTATGATTTACAGTAATGAGAATGTCATTCGAGAAATCAGATACTTCAGAATTTTTGACCGCTGGGGTGCATTGATTCACGAAGATTTTGGAGGACTGCCGAATGAAGAGGACTTCAGTTGGGATGGAACACACAAGGGGGAGAAATTAAACCCAGGTGTGTTTGCCTATGTCGCAGAAGTGGTATTGAATAACGGCATTATTAAAGTATTAAAAGGGGATGTGACTTTGATGAAGTAATGTATTTATACTTGATGCCTTTACCCTAAAAATCAAAATTATAATTTAGAAAAAAACAGAAATAGGTAGTTTTTAAATGATTTGATTAAACTTGATTTTCAAGCTTTTACCTTTAACATTCTAATAATAAATTTTTTAATGTTAATTTAGAGTTCGCTAGGGAGTAACTTCTATCCATCCTCAGTTATTCAAACTCAAATCTACTCCCCATCATGTTCAAGGTCCCTTGAATGGTCGTTCATGTGTTTTATACTACTTGTAATACAGTGCTGTATTAAATACTATTTCTCAGGAGACGTCAAAAACCTTTCAAATGAAAAACTTACTACCCTTCTTTTTGATGCTTTTAATAGGTGTTGAAAGCTATGGTCAAAACTTAGTTCCGAACTATTCTTTTGAAAATTATTCTAGTTGTCCAACTCAATTCAGTCAGGTAATACTGGCAACGCCCTGGTTCCAAACTACAGATATAGGTACCTCGGACTTTATGCATGCTTGTAACGCTGGTGCCGTCAGTGTTCCCAATAACGTATTTGGTTCTCAGGAGGCTTTGACAGGAGAAGGCTATGCAGGGTTTTATTGCTCGCCTGATGGAAATACCCATGAATATTTATCAGCACCTTTGACGAATACGCTGGAGGCAGGAAGCTGTTATTATGGAGAAATGTATATTAGTCTAGCAGAAACTTTTACTACTGCGGGGATTGATAAAGTAGGGATGTATTTTACAAATGGTATCCCGCCGAGCAATGCAATGCAAAATATCATTGCCAATCCAGAACCTCAAATATATTCCACCTCAATAGTAACCGACTCAGATAACTGGGTGCAAGTAAGTGGTGTTTTTGTTGCTACCGGCGATGAGACCCATGTTACCGTAGGAATGTTTTTCCCAGGGTCACAGATCAATAATAGCCCTACTGTGCCTGACCCCAATTTTTTGGTGAGTTATTATTACTTAGATGATGTTTCTGTTTTTAAAGTAGAAAGCGATACGGAATTAGATTATGAAATATGTAGTGGGACTTGTGTTACAATCGGTTCGAATGAATATTGTGATGAAGGAACCTATACCGTAACCATTCCTGAATGTACTAACGGCGTTAACTCTTTCACTGTCAATATTACGGTACTAGGTACTGACGAAGTGATTATTGCTCCCGTTTCCAATAATCTGGATTGTAACAATACATCTACAACTCTTGATGCTTCAGGTTCAATGGGACTTGCTTCTGCTTCATCTTATGGATGGACAGGCCCTGGATTTTCTTCTTCAGATGCAGTCGTTGATGTAGATATGCCAGGTTGGTATTCATTTGAAATTATTTCTCAAACAGGATGTAAGGCAAAGGATTCCATCGAAGTAATTGGTGATCTAGAGGATCCAGATATAACAATTTCACCTCTTAACAACTGGGATTGCATTTCTCCTAACATTACAATTACAGGCTCTTCGTCCGTACTAGGTTCGAGCTATTTGTGGACTGGCCCTGGGACCAATACCCCTTCTAATCAAGCAACTATTAATTCTCCAGGTACTTACCAATTAATGGTAACGGCACCAAACGGATGTACGGCTGTAGATGAGTTGATGGTTCCCAATGATTACTTTGTAATTCCCGAAGCGACAACCTCTATCACTAACACATTGGATTGTTATACCACGGAAGCCAGCTTAGTTGGGAGTACGAATATTTTGAATGCTGATTATTTATGGACCGGCCCAGGTGTTAATGAAACAACAGCTAGTGTCACTGTGAATCAAGGAGGTATTTACAACTTTACCGTTACAAGCGCGGCCGGTTGTTCTTCCTCGGCTAGTGTAGAATTATTGGAGGATACAGCACCTCCCGATATATTTGCAGACATTAGTCTTCCAATAGATTGCTCAACAGGTACAATCCAATTAAGTGGTTTTTCAACAGTTAGTACCCCCATCTACACTTGGAATGGGCCAGGTACTTTTGAAGAGTCCGATTTTGTAGATGTAGTAAATTCAGGAACCTATACTTTTACCGTTTTAAACCAAGAGAATGGTTGCAGTGCTAGCTCTGATATTACTATTTCAGATGAGGAATTGAATATACCAACTTTCATTTCTATCGTAGAACCAGATGTTATTGATTGTATAAATTCAACGGCTATTCTATCCGGAGAAAGCGATGCTATATCTCCAAGCTATTTGTGGACTGGCCCTCCCGGTTTTGACGATGACAATTCGCAGAATACCGTTACCACGGTGGCAGGTACCTATTTGTTTACAGTTACTTCAGCCAATGGTTGTTCCCTTTCGGAATTAGTAGAAGTATTTGAGAGTTCAGATAACCCAGACTTATTGATTACCTCAGATGGCTCCTTAGGTTGTGACGGCGGCGAAATGACTTTAGAGGGGAGTACATCAATTGCTAACCCAGCATATCAATGGACGGGTCCATCTGGAACGACCAACAATAGCACACTTACAGTAACAGAACCAGGTACCTATTTTTTAGAAATTACAAATCTGGATAACGACTGTTTTACCTTAGATCAGATAGAAATCACAGGAGATGCCACCCCTCCTACATCTGATGCTGGAGCGGACGACGTATTAGATTGCACAACAGCATCAGTAATTTTGAGTGGTACAAATTCCACTGGTGGTGACCTAACTTACCAATGGTTTAATTCATTAGAAGAAGAGGTCGGAATAGAATCCGAACTTTCAGTTACGGTTTCCGATACTTATACATTAATAGTAACCAATCAAACGAACGGTTGCACTTCCCTAGACGAAGTAGAAGTAACACAAGACGTAGCAGTTCCAACTTCAGATGCAGGAATGGATGATGTGTTGGATTGCACAACAGCATCAGTAATTTTGAGTGGTACAAATTCCACAGGTGATGATCTAATTTATCAATGGTTGAATTCATTAGACGAAGAGGTAGGAACGGCATCTGAACTTTCGGTAACCGTTTCAGATACTTATACATTAGTAGTAACGAATCAAACCAACGGTTGCACCTCAATAGACGAAGTAGAAGTGACCCAAGATGCCGCAGTCCCAACTTCCAACGCTGGAGTCGATGATGTATTAAATTGCACAACAGCTTCAGTTGTTCTGAGTGGTACAAATTCCACAGGGGATGATCTAACTTACCAATGGTTGAATTCACTAGATGAAGAAGTAGGAACAACAGAAGAGCTTGCAGTAACCGTTTCCGACACCTACACTTTAATAGTAACGAACCAAACAAACGGCTGCACCTCAATTGATGAAGTAGAGGTAACCCAAGATGCAGCAGTTCCAAGTTCAAATGCAGGAGCAGATGATGTGTTAGATTGCACAACAGCTTCTATAGTTTTAAGTGGTAGTAATTCCAC
>JBGCDT010000581.1:0-10693 GCA_045105695.1 Saprospiraceae bacterium
CAGCTTAAATACATTTTTGTAACCACAACAAATAATACTCTTAAAGGAGTCCTATTGATGCAGGACTTATTACTTGGAGATATGGATGCTTCACTATCTAAAATAAAAATCAAAGAAGTATTGTCTGTCAATCATCTAGCAGAATTGGATGAGTTAATTGAGTTCTTTCATAAACACGAACTATTCGGTGTACCAGTTGTAGATGAAGACCAAAAATTGGTCGGTATCATTCTGCGTAAAGATATTCAGGAGGCACAGACCGATCGAATCACTCAGGAGCATCTAGAGAGTCAAGGTATCATAGGTGGAGATGAATTACGTACAATGCCAGTCCTTTTAAGAGCTAGGCGAAGGTTATCCTGGCTATCCGTAAATATATTGTTAAATATAATAGCAGCTTCTGTTATTGCCTACCATCAGGATGTTCTAAGTTCAGTGATTGCAATGGCTGTTTTTCTTCCGATCATATCCGATATGAGTGGTTGTTCAGGTAATCAAGCTGTTGCCGTGAGTATGCGAGAGCTATCTATTGGAGCAGTTACATCAGGGGAAGTACTCCGAGTTTGGCGTCAGGAAATATCGGTTGGGCTAATTAATGGTTTTGTACTGGGCTTGTTGATTGGAGCAGCAGCTTTTCTTTGGAAAGGGAATATTTATTTAGGAATGGTTGTCGGTTCTGCTCTAATGGTAAATACGATGTTAGCGGTTTCTATTGGGGGAACAGTTCCTCTTTTATTAAAGGGACTTGACGTAGACCCAGCACTGGCCTCCGGCCCTATTTTGACAACGATCACTGATATGGTAGGTTTCTTTTTGGCCTTGACTTTTGCGGCAATGGCCTTAGGGTATTTGCAAGGGATGTGAGGTAAGTAAGAAAAAGAAATAAAATATTTCGTGACCAAAAAAGTGCTTAAAAAGAAGTGACCTAGTTTAAGCTTTCAGTCTTTAAGTAACTGTACAAATTAGATTTACTATAAAATAAAAATGAAAGGCTTAAACAAACTAATCAGTATGCTTAGAAAAAAATGGCCAAAAACATCTCCTTCTTCTTACGAAGATTTTGAGATCCCGGATTTTGATCATTCTCCCTACATAGACTATGATTTTCTTAATCCAGAAGTAACCAGTGGACAAAGTACCTCTTAAGGTATTTTTCATTTAATCTTCAAATAAAGCATCATGAAAAGAATACTTTTCCCAACAGAGTTTTCGGATCATGCTCCGGAAATTTTTCAATATGCAGTAACAATTGCGAACCGTTTTAATGCAAAATTAATAATGATGTCTGCATACGGAAGTCCAGATTTAGACTTTTCTTCTCCCTTTGAAGTGGAGAAAAAAGCGAATGAGTTGACAGACCGAATGATTGATTTTGTTACAGAATATATTCCAGACGAAATTCAACTGGAATTGAAGATTGATTACATTGTTAAAAATGGGAAAGCATCAGATGCTATTCTAGAGGTTGAGAAAGAAGAAAAGATTGATTTAATAGTGATGGGGATGACCGGAAAACGGAATGCCCTTAATACTTCTTTTGGATCTACAACACTGGACGTAATGGACCGATCAGACTCACGAGTTCTGGTGGTTCCAGCAACGGCAACCTTTAAGGGTATCTTGAATATGGTCTATACCACAAATTTTGAATTTAGGGACTTGGCAGCCATAAATTATTTAAAAAAATGGTCTAAAGCTTTTGGTGCTGATGTCTATTGTCTGCACGTTGTAGAAGACAAAGATAATGGGTTGAAGGCCATTAAAAATATGAATGTTTTAAGGAAGACTTATAAAAGTTTTAAGACACTAGGCTTTGATATGGTATATGGCCAATTAAAAAAAGAAGTCGAAAAATATAGTAAGGAAATCGAAGCTGATATCGTAGTGATGATGACACATAAGCGAAGTCTGGTAGCAAGAGTAATTGAACCCGGTGTAGTTAATGGTATTGCAAGTAGAATACATATTCCAGTTTTAGTAATGAAGGACAATACCTATGAAATGGATGCTCAGTTAGAGGGGTGGTTGGATTTAGTAAACAGCATTGCATAGGTGTCATAACAATAATTATACAAATGCATTATTGAAAAAATAAAACAAATAAAATGTCTCAAACAACAAGATACAGCGATGCGGATTTAGCGATATTCAAATCGCACATCGAAAAATTGGTAGAAAAAGGAAAAGAATATCTACATCTGATTACAGAGCAAGTTCAAGATCTAAACGAAAACAAGGACAGCGAGGGAGACTGGATGGATGACACTTCATCTAGTAGTGACCTAGAGCTGTTATTCACAATGCAAGCTCGTCAGCGTAAGCATCTTCAAGATTTAGAAAATGCACTGCTTCGTATCCGAAATAAGTCTTATGGAATTTGTATTGTTACAGGTGAATTAATCGACAGACGCCGCTTGATGGCTGTCCCTTCAACATCACGAAGCCTGGAAGCAAAGATGGCAGGATCTGCCCCCGTTAAAAAAGAAAGAGTTGCTCCACCTAAAAGAACGACTCCAAATCAGATTATTTCAAAAGTAATAAAGAAGAAAGAACCTATTGAAAAATCTGAGATGAATGATTTTGAAGAATTAGAAGATGATGATCTCTATGATGATATGGATGATGAATTAGATGGTGAAATAAGCGAAGATTTCGATTTCGACTCTATAGCTATAGAGGATTAATTAGTCTTGGCTTGTCAATCCAAGGTGCTTACTTGAACTATTTGTTTGGGTAAGCACTTTGTATTATGGAATTAATAAGCATCTAAACAATTTTGGATATAGTAACTCAAATAGAAATGTAGATTAGATTATTTTAATGATCTCCTCTTGATGTTATACTCCGCTTCCCATTTCAATAATTCTGCTTTTTCGGAATCTAATCCCACTGTATTTAATTCTCCTAACCTCCCTAGGTCTGATCGATTGCCAAAAGCGCCAATAGACTGACAAGTGAATTCAAATATCTCTATTGTTTGTTCTTCGTTGAACCAGTCGACTAAGATTTTGAAGAGTCTATCAGTGGAGCAGCCTTTTTGTAATAAACGCGTTTTCGTTTCACTATACAAGAAATAATCTACTCTTTTCCTTTCTATTAAGTCTCTAAATTCATCTATAAGGTCATCGTCCGAAGGAAAGTGACGAGCATAGAGTTTCTTATTGTCATAGGATGTTTTATATTGAGAAGACAATTGAAAGGTATCGTATTTTTCTTCAGATGGAAGATAATCCAAAAAGAGTTGTTGTACTATGAGAATCAATGAGTTAGCTGGAAATTCCATAATCCCGCAGCTATTCCTGCGACTGTAGAATAAAATCCAGCATTTCTACATCGCAATCGATCAGACAAAAATCTATATCTTTTTAATCCTCCGATTGCATGCTCTACTTTTATTCGGATTTTACTAACTGATTTATTATGTGTTTTTTGAGCCTCTGTAAATTCTATTTTAGAATCTTTTTTTGATTTTCTTTTTGGCCGCTTAAATGGTATATGCACTTGATTTATTTCGTAATCTTTTTCGACACCTAAAAAACCTAAGTCAACAAATAATCCATGCTCATTAAACCAATATTTTTTATCTGGATCGAATTCATCTTTCATCATTTTGTAATCGTGAACAGAACCACAATAAGGTACACTTAGATATAAAATTCGCTTTTCTATATTCGACATCAAAAGCAATTTTATGGTATGAGATTTTTTTTACCCGAATAGTCATCCTTCTGATCTTCTTGATTCTGAGGACGTTGTCTCCTTTGCTCGCTTGCATCTAGTATTAGTTGCTCCTCTTCAGACATCGTCTCTTTAAAATCATCTAAGTCTTCAAAAAATCTCTTAGGCATGAAATCTAATCGTTGTAAAGACATCTCTAAAATCCTTAAACCAAATGACTGAGTTCTGAATACATTACCTCTATCCAAATCGAAACTTAACCCCAATAAATCATAGGTCAATCCACTCTTTATGCTGTACAAAAGAAAAAATAATAATTCTTCGTAGCTCACAAATCGGCTCTCACTACCTGAATTATTTATACGTTTTGAAATAGTCTCTCCGAGAAAATCTTCATAGGTAATTTTAAACTCTTTTACGAGTTTTTTAAATTGTGATTCATTTAATCCTGTTGATGCTCTCCACTGTCTGTTGTCTCGTATTTTCTTGTAGCTGATACTCATAGTTATTTTTTTACGCTAAAATAAACAACTTCTGACAATCAGGCACTTAGGTCACAACATGTCTATTTTACATATGGAACAATTCAATTGCAAAAATACTTTTTAATTTTCGCTCTTCACCATATCCTTTTCTTGAATACGTGAATTCACTATTAGAAATTTTAGTATTTAAATATTCTTCTACATCACTGTATATTTTCAAATAGAATAGTTCCAATGAACTAATCTCCAAATTTTTTTCATTTTCATAATTATAAGATGTATACCCCATCATATCACTCTCAAAAACTACATAGTCTTTTCTTAAATGAAATGAGCTATTGATACCTGTTATTGTATCTGGTAAATATTGAAATGTGTCATGATCAAATTCTTGATAATCTCCAGGGTGAGTATAGTTCTGAAAATATTCATTTAGTTTGCCAGTATTAGGGGAATTATAAATAAACAAATGAGTATTTGTTTTACTGTAATTTATTATTTCTGCAAATGATTTGAAGTAATCAATTACATGGTGAAATATTTGCTTAGTAACAGTTGTCTTTATCTCAATAATTGAAATTACAGCTTCATGAGGAACAACAACAATATCGTTTATTCTATAAAATGGTGCAAATAAATCAGAGTCGTAGATTATTATATCACACTGTTTTGATAACTCTCCGTTTTTGTTTAAAATAAACCCTTGTTCAACGGAAACACCTTTTTGGATATATTCTTTTAAAAAACTTCTCAGAATCTCCTCCGTTAGTAAGCCTATTGTTGGATTATGTTTTTTGATAAATGCTCTTACTTGATTTAGTTTAATTAACAGCTCTTCACTTACAAGTCTAAAGTACTCGACCATTTTTTCTATTTTTATTACTACAACATTCTGCTATCTACAATTCTTTATTTTACTGCATTGGTTTTGGAAGACATGTAAATATAAGAAGAAGGTTGGGTTTCAAAAAGATGATCACTGCTGGCCTTTTCTCAAAACCAGATAGTGCCCCGACTTTGGCTAATTGATTATTGACTTTGAATTGAAAATTAGGTGTCTGATTCCTCCAACACTCCCAAATGTAAAATTCTTCCCCCAGTCTGATTAATGGGACTTACACTCTTCCCTATCACAATGCCGTCTTCTGGAGCCAAGTATTCCTTCACCAGATCACCAAACATATTTCGCATCGTTGCAATGACATCACCCTTCTTAACCAAATCTGTAACTTTAGGAAAGGTAGTCAGGATACCACCTGTATCAGAATAAATCCAGTAAGATTTTTTACAAAGAACCGTTTCTTCGTCGTGATCTTCTACTTCGCAATCAATCATTTTCATATACCCCAATAAATTATGCAACCCTGTCAAGCCATCTCGTATTAAGCCCTTTTGAAAAGTGTTTGGATTGCCAACCTCTAAAGTAATGGCAGGTATATTCATTTCGTCGGCAGCTCCTCGCAGAGTTCCGTCACTAGGTGGATTGTTAACGATGATTTGTGCATTCTGTAAGAGCGCCATCTTTTTTACTATGCTATTTCCCATGTCTGCTCTGACGTAATAGGAGTTCACTCGGCCATTACTTGCTGTATGCAAATCAACGAGGAAATCAAATTGCTTGACCACTCGATTGACAAAACGCCAAGCATAAACAGAACTGACATTTCCGTCTTCCTTACCCGGCATAATATGGTTGAGATCAGTACCATCTATGAATCTTCGCTTTTTTCGTAACAAGGAAGGCACGTTTACGACAGGAACACCGACGATGGTTCCATTTAATTGAGAGACATCAATTTCTTTAAACAGTCGTTGGATCACGGGGATTCCGTTCAATTCATTACCATGTACTGCGGCGGTTAGTCCCAGTACTTTCCCATCCTTATTTCCACGAGCAACAATGATAGGGATTTTGATAGATACACCCATTCCATCAGTAGCAATGTGTAGCCAGTAACGGCTGATTGCTCCGATGGGAGCATCGCTTATT
Organism: Saprospiraceae bacterium; assembly: GCA_045105695.1. GTDB lineage: Bacteria > Bacteroidota > Bacteroidia > Chitinophagales > Saprospiraceae > CALGLS01. The sequence continues at coordinate 6,154 of JBGCDT010000581.1, forward strand.
TTTAGTTCTTGAATGATTGGGATTTCTTTATTTTTAGTTGATAACATTTATATTTGTTTTTTCAGTAATGTAATTCCAAAATAATTTAGTTGCTTTTTCTAACAATGGCTCTCCTTTTATTCTTGCAATCTGAGGAAGCCCGCCGATACTAGTTGTATTTATTTCAGAGAGTACACGTTTTCCATCGTCACTGACTAAAGTGTCAACGCCGTACATAAGAATTCCCATTTTTACAAGTGTAGGGTTAATCCGTTTAACAATGGCGACTTCTTCTGGACTGACATTGGTGTCGGAAGAACGACCGCCCATAGCTACATTGCAGATCCAAGAATCCGCAGGTGGAAGTCGTAAAGAAGCCCCCATAATTTCTCCATTGATGACGACTATTCGCTTGTCTCCTTCTTTTACATTTTTCAAAAATTTCACACCGAGATAAACCGTTCGTCCATTCTTCAATTTCTTGGAAAAATCGGTGAAAGTCATTTCTTCTTTGCCATTCCAAACTTGCTCCCCATCAATTTTAACAATTCCCTTACCACCATATTCTCGAAGGGGTTTTAGTACAATAGGAAATTGAGACTTGAATTCAATAATATCCTTTACCGTATAGCAAATGCGCATCGGTGGACAAATTTCTGGAAAGTTGACTAGAAATTGTTTACTCCCAGTTTCATGAATTCCAGCAGGATTGTTGATGACTAATTTGTCTTCAAATTCCTGACTTAAAAAAATTGAAAATTCTAGAGAGAGAGGAGGAGGCATCCTCAACCAAATTACATCGTAGTCTTTTGTCGAGACTAGACTACAGCTCTTAAAGGCTGATCCACTTTCTGTAAAAGAGAAAGATTCATCTACACTAGTTACAGAGATGGCATTACTTGTTTTACTATTGAAAAAAAAGTCATTTTCCTTATTTCCTCTTGTCGCTACGTCAATACAAATACAACGGGGATCTTTTCTCATAGCTTGTACGAGAGGATAAAGTGAATTCTCAGAACTATGATTGGTATGATCGGTGAGTACCAACATTTTGAGTTTCTTCATATTATATATGTGTTCTTATTTTATGGAATGGTTTATATGCGTCGAGAGGTTTTTAATCCAGTTTAATTTCATCAATCAAGCTCTTATCATTATTCAAACTTTTAAACAATCGCATTCTGAATTTGCCCTGTTTATTGATTAAAGTCTGTGCCATCTTATCAATAGCAACTGTTGATAAAACCGTTTGAATATAAGCCTCTATCAGGTCATCTAGCCCAACCCCCAGCTTGTTGAAATCTCTTCGATCCATGAGTACGAGTCGATTGGTGTCACTATTCCAGGTACCATCTGGGTTTTTGAAAGATAGGTTTGTTCCCAGCATTTCCCAGCTATTGGTGCTATCCTCAATATCATTTAACAGTGGTTTTGCAGAGCGACGAGCATAGGTGCAAAGTGGGCGAATACCATTTTCTGTGGAACTCACCATCATTCGAATATCCGCGACAAAAGTTTCTCCCTTAATCGTTGGAATAGTTCCTACGTGGTATAATTTTCCAGATTCAGTGGTACTGCTCCAGTTGTAATTCCCGATTAGACTTTGTACGATGAAAAGATCATAATCGAATTCCATTTCCATAAAAGCATCCAATTCTTTTTGCGTAACGATAGTGTAAACACCTTGACCTGCATTACTGTATGGAATTTTTATTACAGCATGACCACCCATCTTTTTCACCCAAAGAGGTACTTCGTTTTTGCGCACATCCCAGATGGTTTCTGGTGTATTGATTTTTAAATTTGCCGATTGTAATTCTGCATTGAAAATATCATAAGCTTTAGCGGCAACCATCTTATTTCTGCCACCAGAAAGACAGGCAATGACAGGATTCAGAATTCGTGTTTTCGAATGTAGTGGCAAACGATTCCAAGGCTTCTGCGTCAAATAACGGAAGGCTGCACGAATTGGAACGAAAGTACCATCCTCTGATCTAACCTGCATAATTCCGTCTACGAACTTAACGGCTGGATCCTTATCGTCTTTGTAAAATGAAACGTAGTAAACAGGTTCATTCATTACGTCTGCAATTACTTTTGCGTAGCCAGAAGTCTCCATATGGTTTTTATCGTAAACTACAGCTAGACCACCCTTTATTTTTTGGCGTAGACCTTTTAAATAAGGTTTGAATGTTCGCTCTACCATTAGACGATAGCTACCTTGTTCTTTGTTATCATCAACTAGCGGCATTGACTTCTGGCCAGATGGGCAAGAGTTGTTTTCGATGACGACCATCTGTCGTTTGCCTCCTGCTGAAGTTACATTTAATAAGTCAGCGCCACCCCATAGAAAGTGCTTCGACTTATAGCTAAGTATCTCTTTCAACTTCACTGAGTCTACTGTTGGGTGCATATGGCAATATCGAGAAATAATGCGTTCTTGCTCCAGATTTAAGAAAAAACTTATCATCGGATGAATAGTAGCATTGAGTGCCTTGGGGTACCAATGATTGTGTGCTTCGAATTCGCCTGGTTGAATAATAGCAGCTGTAGTAATGGATTTGGTTGTCATAGTATTGACGGTTGAGTTTTCTTAATTATTTTGAATAGTGTTACTTGATCCGGTAAAGAAGACTATGATGAAGGTTTTGGTCACTTGATTTTTGGGAATATTTTGGACAAGTGATGATATTTGTAATAGGAAGTTGTTTATTAGCATCCATGTCTTTACATGTTCAGTAAGTTCGGGGTACTAAAGGCTTTACATTTTAAAAGAGCAACTTAACTTCTTATAAGGAGGTGATAGATTTATAAATGGTTTTTTCATGTGACGTAGTCTTATTTTTGCAGGAGTAAAGAGGTACTTTAGCTGTTATTATCTTTCACCCAAAAATCCTCTCCATCGCATTCTCCAAAGAACCATCATCAAAGGAAGCCAAATATGCCTGCGTTATCGCGATATTTGTATGGCCCAACGCTTTACTAATATCATAAATCCCAACGCCCTTTTTACGCGCAATATCCGCAAAAGAATGACGGGCGATATGCGTTGTCAGCTTCTTAGAAATGTTTGCCCTATTGGCAATGATCTTCAACTTCTGATTAATCTTTGTTGTTCTGCCACCTAGCCTTTTGACCAGATATTTTTTATCAGAAAGGTCTTCACTCTTATCGAGAAAAGGAAAAATGAAATCTTCATTAGTAGGATTAGATTCGCGGTAAATATTTAAGATATCATTAGCCTGAAAGATGAGTTTGATTTTTCGGAATGCACCTGTTTTACCCATTTTGTAGGAAAGAAAATTATCGTTGATGTTGGACCAACGAAGCTGAAATAAATCACTCACTCGAATACCTGCGCAGTAAAAAGAAAACATAAAGGCATTACGAGCATGACCTATGATCTTAGTATTATCTAATGGAAGATTTGCAATACGCTCTATCTCTACCAAAGACAATCGTTCTTTAGAAGTAGGAACACTTTTTAACTTAAATTTGAAGAAAGGATTTTTAGCTTGCGGAAAAACATCTTCCCGAATACCGAGGTAAAGTATCGCGCGAATGGTTTTCAAATTTGTATGGACCGTATTTACATGATTACCGATGGACTTCAAATGAGCTTCGTATTCATGCAAAAAAGAAACAGTCAAATCATCAAAAGTAAAAGATTTTCCATTCAGGTATTTTCGCATTTTACCGATGACGAGTTTGTACCGAATAGCCGTTCTGACCTGTTCCGACTTTTCCAACCGAGCGACCTGCTTATCACCATAAGTCAGAAAACACTCTGGTGGTTTTCCCATGATTTGCTCCTTAATGGCTTCCGAAGTATAGTTGCTAGGTTTGGTTGCCAACTCCAACGCAACAGCTTCGGCTTCTGCCAACTTCGTGGCAATGTATTTATTGACACGGCCAGAATTAGGGTAATTCCTTTTGACACGTTGGGCCTCCACGTTCCAGTTCTTTTCAGGATTCACCTTGATCCCTAGTGAAATAAATTTCGCTTTTCGCTGATGTGTAATTCGGATGTAAATAGGGATATCACCAGTTGTAGTAGCTTTGTTAGGTTTCAGTACAATTTTCACGCTTGCCATAGTATATACATTTGTTATACTATAAAGATAGAGTTAAGATTGAAACAAGCAAAACAATTTGTTGTTTAATTCAGAGTAGTGTGACACAAAAAATGGTCTTTTTAAATGCTATTAAAGTAGTGGATATACTGCCTTGATACAGGGTAAGGGTACAACAATTGGTACAACAAAAATACCTCTTAACTACGGCTATTTCCGCTTAGTTACTTTTTGTAAATATGTAATGAGTTTGGCCTTTAGTATTTAAGGTATATTGATAGTTATTAAGTGAGGTATTCTCTGCTCCCTACGGGTTACTACTAAAGTACGCAAACCCTTGCAAATCAATGATTTGTGAGGGTTTTCTCTTTCTTACTAAAACAATACTAAAACATTCCTCTTTTTTCCTGCTATTGATTTGGATTTCCAGCCCTCTATTTTTTACACTTCCCGATTTTTCCAAGTTTTTCCTAAATGTTTGTTTTCTC
>JBGCDT010000582.1:0-3220 GCA_045105695.1 Saprospiraceae bacterium
ATCAGGTGGCGAACGCCGCGGATGTAATTGGTGCGGGTAGCTACAGCATTGTTGACTAATGCCACCTATCTAATGCCAGGCAGGTGTGGTTCTCCATGTTCTTCAGTGCCTGATCGAAGTGCAGCTTACCGGTGCTGCGAATCTTTTTTACGCATAATAAGTTTGATTTTGATGGTTAAAGAATCATGGAATTTACGATCTTTAGGGGTAATCAAACTGGGACAGGAGCTTTTAATTTGCGGAAGAAGGTAGGAGTTGCGACGGTAGGAGCTTTGTTCAACAAGCCGTAGCAGGCTATAGCTGGCAAGAGATCAGAATCCTATTCAGTATCTAGGTAAGCAGTCACTTTTGAGTTCTATTCAATTTTATAGTCGCCAGCACATCATGTACACTCACGTTAGCGGCAAGCAGAAAATAAGACCTCAGATTTAATAAGAAAAATTCGATAAAAGTTAAAACACTATTTAATAATGGAAAGTATCAAAATTAGTAAAACAAAAAAAATCTTAAAAGGAGATATTCTATTAAGCCATGGAGACATAGCACAATTTGGATATAAAGTAGTGAGTGGTTGTTTGAAAAGTTATGTAATTGATAACGTAGGGAAAGAACACATTTTACAATTTGCTCCTGAAGGCTGGTTTATATCAGATATGGATAGTTTTACTCATCAAAAACCATCTGTTATTTTTATTGATGCTATAGAAGATAGTGAAGTTTCATTTATTTCAAAGTCAGGATTTGGAGATTTCTCAACCATGGATAAAGAAATTTTAGTAGAAATGAATACTAAGTATCGAAACAATTTGATAGCTACTAATAAAAGGATTATCAGCTTATTGAGTGCTACAGCTAAAGAACGCTATATCGAATTTACAGAAATCTATCCCACTCTAGTACAACGACTTCCGCTAAAACTAATCGCTTCCTATATCGGTATTACTCCTGAATACTTGAGTGATCTAAGACGAAAAATTGCAAAAAAATAAATTAGAAGGAGGACGAAAAATAGTTACGTCGTTTTGTCTAGGTATTAAATGCAGCAGTTGCTAATGTCCGCTCCACTTACAAGAGCATTGGTACCTTTTCTATTGTTATAAAACAAGCTATTGGTCAACGTTAATTCAGATTGAAAATTTGAAATCGCGGAGATTCAAGACCTGCCTAATTGAATATTCCCAACGAATCTGTCATCCTATCTTGGAAAAATAAGCTTCCCAAAAGAAAAAAGAAGCCTCAAAAATCACTTCTTAAGCTATCTTAATTTTTATCCGCCTGATCTACTGCAACTTTGTGTTATTAAATAATCAATAAACTTTAAAGCTCAGTATTGTAAATACTTACTTCAAAGTGTATTCAAAAAAAATAACATGACACAATTTAAGTTTTTAGGATTGATCGCAGTAATAGTTTTATTCTCTGCATTTACAGTCAACAATTCAATGTCTTTGCAAATTGCAGAGGGCTATTCTATTAAGTTCGAAGGAACAAAAGTAACAGGCATTTTTAAGACCATGTCCGGGGATATTCAATTTGATGAAAACAACTTGGAAGCCTCTAAATTTTCAACTTCCATTGACGTTGCTTCCATCAATACCGGTAATGGAATGAAAAACAAACATGCCGTTAGCAAAAAGTGGTTTGATGCTGAAAAATATCCTGCCATCACGTTCAACTCAAGTAAATTCAGCAAAACGGATACAGGCTACGAAGTAATCGGGGAGCTCGAAATCCACGGAACTAAAAAGGAAATAAGTATTCCTTTTACTTTCCATGACAACACCTTTCATGGTGCATTTAATGTAAACAGACTTGACTATGGAATAGGCACAATGAAAGGAATGTCTAAAAAAGTATCTAATGAAATCAAATTGGAAATCTCTGTTCCTGTAACGAAATAATTCTATCCACAATCAATTTTTTATCATGAAAAATTTACTCATTCACGGACTGGTAGCTGGTTTGTTAGCAGGGATTGCAGGGATCATTTACCTCAGTATTTACACCGCAGCTTTTGGAGTTGACTATAGTCAAATGATCAATATAGGATCCATCATGGGATCAAGTTTGATAGGCTGTATGCTGATGACTTTAGGCTATGCTGCTTTAGCAAAATTCAATAAGCAAAATTTGGAAGGTTGGTTAAACATATTGATTGCAATACTTTCATTCGCCAGTATCATGGGGCCAATCGGAATGAGTTTACCACTTGATGTGGAATTTCCGGAATTGTTTCCTGGTTTAGTTGTGCCGATGCACTTTTTTCCAGCATTAGCGTTTTTTAGTATTTATCCATTTTTTAAACAAAATAAAATATAACAAGATGTCAAATCAAAATAATAATAAAGGAATGAACATTGGCCTTTGGGTTGCCCAAGTTCTAGTTGCACTTACATTAATCTGGGGAGCTTATGCTAAATTAATGATGCCCGCTGAAGAATTAGCAGCAATGATGCCTTGGACTGCAGACAGTCCTTCACTAGCAACATTAACAGGAGTCGTTGATCTACTTGGAGGCTTAGGTTTGATTCTTCCAGCCTTGCTTAAAATCCAACCTAAACTTACCATTTATGCAGCATACGGGACCATGTTGTTAATGGTGGCAGGGAGCATATTTCATGGATCACGAGGTGAGTTTCCACTAATAGGAATGAACCTATTTATTTTAGCTTTAGCCTATTTTATCGCTTGGGGGAGAACTAAGAAAGCGCCAATTTATGCAAAAGGTTCAGCCCGTTTAGCTTAGTAAAAAATAGGAACTTCTCTCACATTCAATAACAAAATAAGGAATAATGAAGAACGGAATCATCATATTATTTATCTCGCTTATTAATTTAAGTGTAGTGTTCGGCCAAGATTGGCAAACAGATTTAGCTAAAGCAAAGGAAATTGCAAATCAGAAAAACCAAGCTATTGTAATGGTATTTCAAGGTTCCGATTGGTGTGCCCCTTGTATCAAATTGGATAGAGAGATCTGGAGTACGGATGCCTTCAAAAGTTATGCGGATGATCATTTTGTTATGATGCAAGTTGACTTTCCTCGTAGAAGGAAAAATGCTTTATCAAAAGAGCAAGCGAATGCAAATGCGCAATTAGCAGAACAATATAACAAGACTGGAATTTTTCCTTTTGTAGTTGTGCTAGATCAGGATGGAAACGTCTTGGGGGAAACAAGCTACAAGAAGACAACTCCTGAAAAGTACATTGAAGAGTTAAATGG
>JBGCDT010000583.1:0-10089 GCA_045105695.1 Saprospiraceae bacterium
TGGTGGTGGAGTATTGCCGAAGGAGATTTTGACAAAGATGGAGATATGGATTACCTCATTGGGAATCTTGGTAAAAACACCAAGTTCAAAGCATCCGAGGAAAAGCCTTTTATGATCTATGGAAATGATTTTGATGAAAACGGAACAAATGATGTCGTTCTGGCAAATCATTCCGGTGAGGATGTCGTTCCTGTAAGAGGGAGAGAATGTTCTTCTCAGCAGATGCCATTTATCGCAGAGAAGTACCCCACATTTGAAGGATTTGCGAAGGCTACTCTAGAAAACATTTACAGTGAAGAGGCCTTAAATAAATCTGTAAAATATCAAACAAAGTCTTTTGCAAGCATATTGTTACAAAACGAGGGCGACCACTTTGAAAAAGTAAAGTTGCCTGCTATTGCTCAGGTTTCTCCAATACGTGATTTTATTGTTATGGACATCAACAAGGATGGTAATCTGGATGCGCTGGCAGCAGGAAACATGTACCCTGCCGAAGTAGAAACCATGAGATACGATGCCGGAATCGGCGTATGTCTTTTAGGTGATGGCAAAGGAAACCTAAAACCAGTGTCAACTACTGAGAGCGGCTTTTTTGCACCTTTTGATGCAAGGAGTATGTCAAAAATCAATGGTTCTAAAAACAGCTATATTATCGTTGGAAACAACCAGGAGCGTTTGCAAATTTTTGAAGTAAGATAAGACTTTTAGTCTCTTCTTTTTTGCAGCTTCATTATCCAATCGTAATCCGCCCAAGGACTTTCATCCACCTTTGTCAAATCAACAGTTGGATCGATATAAAGCTGGGCTGGTCTTCCATTGAATTTCACCATTACAGTAGCTTTAATAATTGGGTCTTTTGCCATTCCTTTGCGGATTGCTTTTCTTCTCAGATATTTAGCGAACTGGACAATTTGAAAGGGGTCCTCTACTAGGTGCCTCATCTGATTGACAGACAGAAATGATCGGTGATTAATTTCTGTAGGCTTACCATTGGGACCATCCATCACGGTCATTTTAAACGTTTCGATTTCTTTCGTTTGCATTTTCATCCGCCAGGCAAAACGGCTACCATGTCCGGTCCATTCTGGATTGTCTGTAAATAAGTTAGATCTAAATGGCCAGATTAAATTAAAGGAAACAAAGAAAATCAAACAGGCAGTTATGATTTTTTGACGCTGAGTCCAAACGGCATTGTAAACAATCGAATTAGAAATTCCTTTTGCTTTCTTCTTAACCTTCTTCGTTTTTTCACTAGAGGGTATAAATCTACTAATCAGTTGATCAACACGCTCTGGATCAAAAAACAAAATAGTCGAGCAAATCATAAAGAAGGGAAACACCCCAATATCATCAAAAAGAAAGGTACCGTTGATGATGTTAAAACCAAGAACCAACACTACTCCAATCCACCGCGTCGGTTTCCATAATAATATAAAGCCAATGAGCAAATCGAAAACAATTCCTCCATAAGTGAGTAATAAAATGGAAAAATCCTTTGAAAGAAAGGACAACAATCTATTACTTTCTTGCTCAACCATAGCGGTTGGAATACTTCCGTTTAGCCAATCTATACTTAGCTTCGAAAGCCCACCATAGAAGTAGACTAAGACAATGAAGAACTGTAGCAGTCTCAGGTTCCAGGCCGGTGCCGTCTTTTTATTGGAAGACTGAAAACCATATCTGTTATTTGCTTCCATGAATATCATCACAAAAGCAATAAGAGACATCAGATAAAGGTGATTGTTATAAAGAGTTTTATCTACAAAAGAAAAGTAAGTGAATCCTAAGGTAAAGAAAATCAGAGCGTAGCGATAGAAGAAGCCAAGCATTATCATCACCGTAGATATTATCAATCCAAAATGAATTGCGGATAGAACATCTTCAGGAAGCGCAGCGAAAAAAGGGGTCAATGGATAAGAGAAAAGATATTCAGGGCCAGCGATAAACTGAAAAACATAATCCAGTTTAAAGTAGTAAATCATTTGATAAGCCATCAGCGCTCCGAATAGTATTCGAAATAAACAGAGCGTAGAAGCATTGGTTTCTTTGAACAGAAAGCGTTGAAGCATTGACTTACTATTTGTGTACACAATTTTTAAATAATCGGTCTACTCACTTACGTAAATTTCAACGGCATGTTCAAAATCAAAACTTTTGTGAGAGAATCAAAGATACTGATTAATAATATTTTCATACAACTCCTGTCGTCCGCTCTTCGGAGTTGGTTCTTTTTTATCGATCAACTTTGCTAATTCTTCTAGAGTCATCTTCCCTTTCTCAAAGTGTTTACCTGTTCTACTATCAAAAGATTGATAACGTTCTTTTCGCAATTTCAAGTAATCTGAATTTCGCAAAACCTTATCCGCAACAATAAGTGCACGTGCGAAAGCATCCATCCCTCCAATGTGTGCGTAGAAAATATCTTCCAGGTCTGTCGAGTTTCTTCTGGTTTTCGCGTCGAAATTAATTCCACCTCCTTGCAAACCACCTGCGTCCAAAAGAACCAACATTACTTCTACCAATTCATAAACATTATTTGGAAACTGATCGGTGTCCCAGCCATTTTGATAATCTCCTCTATTGGCATCCATGCTTCCGAGCAGACCAGCGTTGGCAGCAACTTGCAACTCATGCTGAAAAGTATGCTGTGCTAAAGTTGCGTGATTCACTTCCAGATTCAATTTGAAATCTTTTTCCAAATCATATTCTTTTAGAAAACCAATCACCGTTGCAGCATCATAATCGTACTGATGTTTTGAAGGTTCGCAAGGTTTTGGTTCTATGAAAAAATTGCCTTTGAAACCTTGCTTTCGAGCATAGTCTTTGGCCATGTGGAGGAAGCGGGCCATGTGGTCCAATTCTTTTTTCATGTCAGTGTTGAGTAGAGACATGTACCCTTCGCGGCCTCCCCAGAAGACGTAGTTTTCGCCACCGAGCTTGATTGTAGCATCCAGAGCATTCTTAACTTGAGCAGCAGCGTGGGCAACAATTTTCAGATCAGGATTAGTTGCTGCGCCATTCATATATCTTGGGTGCGAAAAGAGATTGGCGGTTCCCCACAAAACTTTAACACCAGATGCTTTTTGTTTTTGCTTGGCATAATCGGTTATCTTTTCTATTCTCTTGGTAGACTGTTTTATCGTTTTTCCTTCAGCTATCAAATCGTAATCATGGAAGCAATAATAAGGAATACCTAATTTAGTAATTAACTCAAAAGCAGCGTCCATTTTATCTTTTGCTTGGCGCAGAGGATCAGTTGATTTCAACCATGGGAATAGCTTAGTCGCTTGTCCAAATGGATCGCCTCCTGTACCACAGAGGGAGTGCCAGTAAGCTACTGCGAATTTGAAATGTTCCGTCATGGCTTTACCGGCCACAACCTTATTTGCATTATACCATTTGTAAGCCAGTGGATTATCAGACTTTCGCCCTTCGTACTTTATCTTTCCGACGTTTTTAAAATAAGTAGTCTCGCCTGTAAGTACAGAAACTCTTTTTTTTGCTTTTGACATGAGGTTAGTTTTGTAGATGAATGGCTCTTTTTAGCTTTCGCTAATAAATTATAAATGGCTCAGCACTCGCTCCAAGTCCTTCGTCCAAAGATCGTAAGCCAACTGATATTGCTCCTTATCTTCTGAAGGTTCATACGTGTGAATCAACTCATTGTTAGACATTGCTTCTTCCAAAGATCCGTAAAAGCCCAATCCCGCACCTGCCGCTTTTGCCGCTCCAACAGCACCTGTAGTTTTCATCATTTCGATTTTACTATCAACTAAAGTCGCAATAGTTTTTGAGAAAACCGAAGATTGAAAAAGGTTATCGTTTCCAACTCGGATTACAGAAAGGTTGAGCCCCATTTCCTTCAGCACTTGCATTCCATAGACAAAAGAAAAAGCAATTCCCTCCAAACCCGCGCGATATAAATGCGCTCTGGTATGTTGATTAAAATCTAAATTAATCATTTGCGCCCCAGGAGATTTATTGGACAACATTCGCTCCGCTCCATTTCCAAAAGGCAAAATACGAAGTCCATTACTACCCACAGGAATACTGGAAAGTTGTTTTTCCATTTCCATGTAAGACTCTTGTTGGAAAGCCACTTGATGTTTCAACCAACTATATTGAATTCCTGCTCCATTTATGCAGAGCAATACGCCAATCCGCGTTTTGTCTTTCTGATAATTTACGTGAGCAAAACTATTCACTCTGGAGGCTGGATCAAACTTTTTCTGGTCAACCACTCCGTACACTACGCCAGAAGTTCCCCCAGTAGCAGCCACTTCGCCAGGTTTTAATACATTTAACGAAAGTGCATTATTCGGCTGATCTCCTCCTCTGTAACCGATGGGTGTTCCGACAGCCAAGCCCGTTTCGGAAGCGGCTTGATTAGTAATTTTGCCTTGCAACGAAAAGGTAGGTTTGACCTCTGGAATTAATGACTTGTCTATTCCATAGTGATTTAACAATTCGGTAGCCACCGTTTCTTTTTTGAAATCCCAAAGTATTCCTTCGGACAATCCAGAAATAGTCGTTGCCACCTCACCACTTAATTTCATAGCAATGTAATCGCCCGGAAGCATAATATTGAAAATCTGTTTATAGATTTCAGGTTCATTGTCTTTGACCCATTTTAATTTAGAAGCAGTGAAGTTTCCTGGTGAGTTCAGGAGATGTGGGAGGCAGTAATTTTCGCCTAGTTCAGTAAAAGCTTTTTGTCCAATTTCTACTGCTCGGCTATCACACCAGATAATTGCAGGACGAAGTGCTTTTTGATTTTTATCGACGAGAACAAGGCCGTGCATTTGGTAAGCGATGCCGATTCCTTTTATGTCCTGTTTATCAATTTTAGATTTTTGTAAGAGTATTGTTGTGGCAGTGCAGAGATGTTGCCACCAAAGCTTAGGATCTTGCTCTGCCCATCCAGGCTGATGAGCAATCATGGGCATTTCTTTCTCTGGATATTGCGCTGTTGCTATCGTCGCACCATCCTCCGAACGAACCAGTGCAGCTTTGATTGAAGAACTACCGATGTCGTATCCTAGGAGGTACATTTTTGTTTTATTTTTAAAGGGTGGAAAAGGGAGACGAGGGTAGAAAAGGGTTTTCCTTTTATCGTAAAAATGTAGAAGAAGCGCGTACTAAAGGAAAGCCCTCTTCTACCATCTTTAACCTTCTCCTACCTTTTTCAACCATCTTCAACCCTTTTACTCCCTCTCCTACCCTCCCGATCAGTGAGGCAACTTAGAGCGCAAAGCTCCATAAGCCAAAGCGCCTAACAATGCACTTACAATAACAGCAAGGATAATCAAATTCCCCTGACCGAGCAACGTATACAGTGGTCCAGGGCAAGCACCTGTCAAGGCCCAACCGAGTCCGAAGAACGTTCCGCCGAAAATGCTGGCTATGTATGTTTTTGGTTTGTCTTTAAATACTATGGCTTCTCCAAAAGTATTTTTCATACTACTGTTTTTAATCAGATAGTGCATAATTGCTCCAACAACTACAGCAACTCCAATGATACCGTACATATGGAAACTTTGGAATCTAAACATCTCCTGTATTCTAAACCAAGAGACCGCTTCGGACTTTGTCATTACGATTCCGAATAGTATTCCGACGAGTAAAAATTTTAATAATCGCATATCTCTAGTGTTTTACTTTTTTTACAAACTTAAAATCCAAGGTAACAAAACAAAGGTGCTAATCAAGCCGCCGATGAAGAACCAAATAACAGCAACAAGCGAAGGCAATTGCAAATTCGACAATCCACTGATCGCGTGACCGGAGGTACAACCACCTGCATAACGAGTCCCGAAACCAATAAAGAATCCGCCAACAACCATCAGTAGAAATCCCTTCAAGGTTCCAAGCATTTCAAAGTTGAATAACTCTTGGGGTAGGTATCCCATGCCTTCAGATTTTGTCTTTGGAACCTGCACTCCAATAGATTCCAGGTCAGCAATCGTAGCTGCGGAGATTTGTACCGGATCTGGACTTCCCAACAAACCGACTCCAATTCCACCACCTATAATTGCTCCTACGACAAAGGTCAACAACCAATCATGGCTCTTCCAATCGTAACTAAAATAATCAAAAGCTTTACCTGCCCCTCCGATGGAGCAGAGTGCTTTAAAGGAAGAGGAAACGCCAAATCGTTGTCCCAAATAGATTAGTAAAAACATGACAAAGGCAATCATAAAACCGGAGATCGACCAATGCCAGGGCTGGCTAATTATTTCTATAACATTCATAATTAATGATTTTTTTTGAAAGACAAAGAACTGAAAAGTATTTCAACTTCTCTGTAACTACGATCACAGTTCATCTTAGTATGAAAAGTTAGAGGGCCATGTAAAATACACAGCCCTCAGATAACCCCAAAAAACTAAATAGTATCTTTTTGATTTTTCATCTTTAACATCTCAGAATTAGTTGGCTAGGTTCGAAAAGAATGCTCACCGCAATTTTTGAAATCGCAGCGCGAACTTTTCCCTAAAACTTCATATCCTTCTTTTCCTTCGTGGTAAATTTAAAATCATTTGTCCAAATAATAAGCTTCATCCGCAGGTCGCACTGGCCTAGAAAACCAAAGCGGCCTACGTAAACCATTCGGTCCAGGGGCCGGCCTCGTCATCGCCATCCACTCTTTATACAACTCATGCGATTTATTGGTATCTACGAAAATATCTCCGTATTTATCCTCTGGCCCTGGCTTTTCAATGCGCACCCGTTGATGCCAACAGTGCATTCCTGAAATAGGATCTGGATGTACGGCATGAGTGATATTTTGATGCACACCTCCGTCTAACCAAAAGACTCGCGAGCTATCTGGGTCACTCGATTTGAAAGGACGAACGCCCTGCATGGTATTCATTTTCCACTCACCTTTTTTTACATTTTCTATGGCAACGGTATTAGTCGCCCAACGGTTTCCTTTATCCTGCGGACGACGCCAGCGACCCAGGTGATGAGAGCAGGCGACCACGCCAGGTTTCATTCCCTGAGTTACCCAAACTTTATCTACGAAGTAACCGATGTCCGTATTTAGTTTTACTAAGTCGCCTGTTTTGAAGTTCCAGCGTTCGGCATCATCAGGGTGCATCCAAATTGGATTTCGATTTGAAATCTCTGTGAGCCATTTTGCATTTCCAGAGCGGGAGTGAATCAGTGTTGGTAATCGGAAAGTTGGTAGCAGAACATACTCGCCTTTTGCTTTGTCCAATTTTTCTTCGTGAATATGGCTTTTGATATAAGTTGGTGTCGCATACTCTGGCCACTTCCAATCGACCATTGTCTGAGAAAATATTTCGTTTTTCCGCGAAGGAGTTGGGAAGCCGACGTAAGGAGTTCCGTCGATATTGACTCCAATGTCTTTTCCATTTTTAGAAATAACACCTGTGGTTTTGTCAGTAATAGAATCTGCCAGTTGCTCTGCGCTGAGTTTGTACTCGTTCTTTTTGTAAGATGTTTTTTCAACTTCAAAAGCGCCGTACTTTCGCATGTACTGCAACTCTGTTAGCCCTTCTTTTTTAGCAGCAGCTGGAAGTCCTTTTGTATTTTCAAAAATGAATTGATAATATTCATCAATGGTGATTTTCTCTCCAGGGCGATAAGGTGACTCGAAGTGTTTGCGAATTCCCATGCTGCCGTCAGGGTCGATGCGCCAGCTGAGTTCAATCCAAAATTCATCTTCCTCCCATACTTCTCCAGGATTTACTTCGTAGGTAAACTCAACTTCTTTGCCTGCTCGCCTAGCAGCTTCTCGCAACACTGGTTGACGGAAAGCGATCCACATTCCAGAGTGTGTTGCATAACTATTGAGGTCATGTCGTTCGGAGGCATGGCCCATTGGTAAAACATAATCTGCGAAGAAAGCGGTCTCATTCCAAGTCGGAGTCATAGCCGCATGCAAACCGAAAAGGTCTTCGTCCATGTACGCTTCCATCCAGGTAAATCCATCAGGGTAAGTCCACACGGGGTTAAAAACTCTGGAGAAATAAACGTCCATTTTACCTCTACCCTCTTTCAAAAAGTGTGGCAATAGAAAACTCATTTCAAAAAAGGCCAGTGGATATTCATTTGGAAAATGCAGGTCGTTCCAAAACTTCTGAGCAGGTGGCGTGTCAAAGAATTTTGGTTTAAACTTATTCCAACTGTTTGGGGAAGTTCCTCCTACTGTTCCGACAGAACCGGTCAAGACAGATATAAAATGTAGCGCTCTTGAGACACACCAACCTCCTAGATTTCCAGCGGCAGCACTACGCCAGTTGTGCGCAGCAAAACGTTCTCCTGCTTCTCCGATCTTAATTCCTATTTCACGAATCATCTCTGCTTTTACGCCTGACTCCTTCTCTGCAAATTCGGGTGTATATTCTGCGTATTCTTCTTTTAGCTTTTCAATGAAGTTTTCAAAAGTAACGTCCAGTCCTTCGTGTCGCTTCTGCAAATAGGTTTCCCAATTGACCCATTTTTCCATGTAGCCACGATTGTACATTCCTTCATCTAAAATGATTTTTACGAAAGCTAATAAAACGGCAGCCTCCGTCCCTGGATAAGAAGGCATCCAGTAATCTGACATGGAAGCCGTGTTCGACAAGCGAGGATCCATCGTTGCCAACTTAGCTCCCTTCATTTTTCCTTCTATAATTCGCTGAGCATGTGGATTGAAATAATGTCCAGATTCGAGATGCGCAGAAATCAGTAAAATAAATTTTGCATTCGCATGATCTGGGGAAGGGCGATTGTAGCCATACCATAGGTTGTAACCAAAGCGTGCTCCGGCAGAGCAGATATTTGTGTGACTATTGTGTCCGTCTACGCCCCAAGCTTGAATGACTCGGTTGGCGTAGCCTTCATGTCCTGGCCGACCAACGTGGTAGGCAATTTGGTTGTGTCTTTTTTCTTGAATGGCTTTGCGCATACGCGTAGCAAAAGTGTCTAGCACTTCGTCCCAAGTGGTGCGCTCCCATTTTCCTTCGCCGCGTTTGCCTGCTCTTTTTAGTGGGTATAGAATGCGGTCAGGATCTGTGATTTGATTAATAGTTGCAGGGCCTTTTGCGCAGTTTTTTCCACGGCTTCCTGGGTGGTAAGGATTGCCCTCAAATTTTCGAACTTCGTTTTTTTCTTTGTCGATGTAAGCGGTGAGTCCGCAGGCAGATTCGCAATTGAAGCAGGTCGTCGGGACTATAGTGTAGGTTTTCTTTTCTTTCTTGGGCCAGGACTTTGCTTCGTACTCTGTCCAATTATCCCATTGATCCATTGGTGGGAATCGGGTGAGATCGCCAGGGTCAGTGATTCTATCTACGGGTGCTTCCGAGTCTTCTTTATGCAAGTCAGGAATGAGTCCGAGGGATTCGGCTATTCGTTCTATGAAAGATGGTTTTTTATGTCCCATACTATTTTTTAATTCTAAATTATGAAGAAAGAATCAGTTCAAAATTTATGACCTTTAGCTCAAAGGCAACCGCTGTGGAGCTTCTACCCAGATGTGTTCAGTCATATAAATCCCAATCAATACTGCCACGCCAGCTAATGCCAAAGACACGCCACTCAAACCTCCTAACAATGCTATTACAAAAGGAATAACATTCCCCAAAAGGACAACAACTCCCCAAAAATTATTTTTATATCTTCCTTTGGTAATCATATCTACTGTGCGCTTTGCATCTTCGGTTGGGTGTGTTGTGGTTAGTTCAATTAGCATGGTTGCTAAGTTGATTCCGATACCAGTCAGCAACACATTTCTAAGTAAGGGCAACCAATTCGCTCCTGTATCCATAAACAAAGCAAGGATAGCAAATACTGCGCTTCCCGCTAAAAAACTGTGTAATAACATATGTATAGATAATGTAGGACTTTGCCAAAAGTCCCTTCCTTTCGCTTGCGCAAATAGAAATGCTGTATAGATCGCTACGACAACAGCAACTATCGCTGTTGTCCACATCAACACTGAAAAAAGTCCTGTAAGTTCGAACCATTGAGCGACAGCTAAAAAGGTAAGTAAGCCTCCATATAAGGTAATCGCATAACCACCTTTCACCAACCAGGAATTCCACTGCGGCCTTAACAAGACATAGAAAAATCGCTTAG
>JBGCDT010000584.1:0-30177 GCA_045105695.1 Saprospiraceae bacterium
AATTTCATCCGTACGACAAATAAATATAGATCTGTAGATGTACCGCTCATACTTGGTTATGAAGTAAGTATGAAAAACTTTGGACTATCTATAAACTCTGGAGTCTTTTTCAACCTGAGCTCTTCTCAAGAAGGAACCTTCCTCTCTCCTGATTTTGAACCGATTGATTTCGGTGAGAATATAGTGGATGGCGGTGAGCCGGCTTTTCATAATAGTGTAAATCTGAGCTTGTACGGTTCTCTAGCGATGTACTACATTATAGATGATCATTGGCAGATAATGCTGGAACCACAAGTAAGATATTTTATGGATCCAATTACGCGCTCCAGCTATGATCTAGAGCAGCGGTACATGACTGCCGGTTTAATAACTGGATTAAGATATCGCTTCTAAAATAATATAATAAACTGTCTGTTGGTACCATCCTGTCAGGCAATACACTTATAAAGTGTTTAAAGAATTTTTCGCAATCAAAAGAGATTGCACACTCGTATAAACTAGCTTCGTTTTTTTACAACTCCGTAAGTTTTTCTTGCGGAGTTTTTTTTATTCCAGAATCGACTTCAAATCCGCTGGCGAATAATTAATTGACTTCAAAGTTTTATCATCTCCTTCGCGGTAAACCAGGTAGTGTTCTCCTTCCTGCTTGATGTAGCTCTCCACACCTTTAGTCGCCTTGTAATGCGCACGAGTCGCTTCTGCCTCTTCCAGCGATTTACAAGTCTTGCTCATATTAGAACGTTGGACTTCGTCGAATAGAGTTTTGAATTTTGCTCCAAGGCCAAATTCTAAAACAGCTCCTGAGAGTACATACTGAATATCGCAAAGTGCATCGGCAATTTCCACCATGTCTTTATCCGCAATGGCTTCTTCCAATTCTTTAAGCTCTTCTGCAATGAGGGAAACACGCAGTGCACAACGCTTAGCATCCGGAATGGTAGGCTCTTTCAGAATAGGGTGTTTGAAAGTTCTGTGAAATTCTGCGACTTGATTGAGTGAATCTATTTTCTCCATAATTATGTTTTTATTTTTAGGGCAGCAAAAGTACAAATTTGTAATCGTTGTTTTCAAAATGTCTCATGAATATGCTGTAGGATTTTTTCAATTTCCTTCTTCAAATTTTTTGTACTTCCCACATAATTATTTTGCATAAAACTAAAAGCCAATGTCTTTCCACTCTCCGTAGTCAAATATCCACTCAGACAAAAGATATGACGCATGCTTCCCGTCTTTGCAAAAACAAAGGGTTGTTTGTAATCCGTAAACCAATTTTCCAAAGTGCCCGTTTTTCCACCAGCGGGGAATAATTCAAATGCCTGCGCTGGTTCCATTTTCTTGTAAAGTTGTTGAAGAACTTGCACCATGCTTTTTGGCGTCATCATATTGTATCTGGAAAGTCCGGAGCCGTCCACCCATTTTGGTTGTTGTTTTAAAAAATAGAATAAACTATCCTGCGCCCAGTCAATGCTCCGAGTGATAGTAAGTGTATCGAAAAGTTGATTTGCACAAAGGAGCAAGAGCTGTTCAGCTACAAAGTTGTTACTGTTGAGCATCATTTCTTTGTAGATGTCTTTTGCAGAAATATTACTATAGAATTCGTTGAAAGATTGTTTCGTGCACCTATTGTTACAGGTCTGAATATTCTTAGTCAAAGTATCAGAAAGTAACTGAGCAATAGTAATCGCATCTGCTCGAAAAGGTCTTTTCCTTTTTGTAAAAGTATTGTTGGGTTTTTGGTTGATGGTGAATTGGTTGCTGTCCCAACTTCTGCTAATTGATGTTCTTTCGGTGAAGGAGTCAATTACTGAGGTCGTTTGATTTTCAAAATACTTAGGATGAATTTTAGCAGGCTTATCTTTCTTCTTTTTAATGAAAGTGGCTACATTTCCATAAACAGGAAGCGATGACTTTTCAGACTGAAAGGAATAATAGTAATCATCCCAAGACCATCCGCTTCCATATTTCTCCTCTTGGAAATTACAATCGCAAAAAGTGATGGGTTCTTTCTGTTCTTTTAGGAAACTAAAAACGTCGTCACGCTCAGTCGGAAAATCAGGATTTAAAAAACTAGGGTGGCCAGTACCTTGAATAATCACCTGTGAGTTGCTATGAGAAAACCGTAATGTAGGCATGGAATCGCCAAATACATTTAATGCAGTATATAAGGTAAGGATCTTAGTGTTAGAAGCGGGAGTGAAATAAGTATCAGCAGATTTTTCAAAAAGAAACTCATTTGTTTTTATATCTGCGACTACAAACCCTGTTGTTCCATTGAGTATGATTGATTCGTCAATTAGTTTAGATAGTGGCTTTGTGGAGTTGGATTTAAAGCCCTTTCTACTGGTTCGGCAAGAGGAGCTAATTACTGTGAATAGGAGCAGAAACAGAAGTGTAGGTAGGATAGAGTGATTTTTCAAAGCATTCATTTTCAAAACTAGAATAATTTTCAAACTTACAGAAGTATTGATATTAATCATAAAAGCAATAGGCCACTATTCTACTGGATACCGAATAAAAGTATAATGCTCAAAAAAAGACAAAATAATAATAACGAAAGCCGCGTATTCAAAATCAACAGCGTTATATTCGTAACTAGAGAAAACATCCCTACCTGATTGCAACCTAATATTACTAAGTAGCTAGAACATACTATATTCTACAGCTGCTCCTTCACACACTATTTCAAAACAAACCGAATAAATTGATGCCTTGATGTTCAAGGCCCTATACGCTTATAGCTAAAACCGTTTTCCCCCAAACGGAGTGGCTTCTTGTTACGAAACAGCTTCTACTGCGGTTCTCCTTTGGAAATCGTTAGAAGTTATGTGAATCCTTGAACCGATTTTGGATTCTTAAGCCAGTCGGGTATTGGCTTAATCTTTAAGTTCCCAAACTCCGATTCCTTCTCTCTTTCCCAGGAGAGGAGGTTTTTTTATTAGAATATAAGTGTACTTCTATAATCGAATGTCTGTAACACAAATTGATTCATTAAAACAAAAAATTGAAAAATATTTGTTTGATAAAAATATTTGTTTTAAATTGCGGTCGTGTTCAAACAGCAGTTATTTTACTAATAAACTAAAAACGACCACCTATGATACGCGAAGATAGAATACAATTAAATGAACGCTTTATTAAGGTGTTCAATTTACTAAAAGAAAAAGGAGACATCATTCTCAATGACCGTAACGGAAGAGGTATTGGTGATTTTGCTGAAAAAATACTCGGCAACAAAGCCTATGGCCACATTGTCCGTGCTTTTCTAAATGAAAAGGACAAACGTGTAATTGACTACCGTCAAGCTCGAATTGTTTGTCGGGAATATGGTGTAAACGAATCCTACCTAATTGATGGCATCGGTACTCCTTTTGGTTTTGAAACGCCAAAACCTAGAAAGTCAGCAGAGAGCGGACAGATTTTTATCCCTCAGGGTAACATTATGTACACGTCTACTCAAGCCTTTGCAGGTTCTGGTCAAGCAGCGAGTGATACTGCCTCTGAAGACAATTACTTTTTCTCAATTCCTAATTTGTCTGGTAATGGCTTAGTCGCTTTTCCTATTCAAGGAAATAGTATGGAACCTGTTATCAAAGATGGGGACACTTTGATCTGTAGAGAGATTGCAGGTGTTTCTGAAATCAGGGATAACCAAATCTATGCAGTGAAAGCTAATGGCGCACTATGGGTAAAGTATGTGAAGAAAATTGTGAATAGTAAAGGAAAAGTAACTCAACTCAGACTAGTCTCTGCTAACAATCTAGAATTCGATGCTTTTGAAGAAGAAGTAAATGAAGCAACTAGACTATACAAGGTTGTTCGTCGCATTAGTGATGTGAACTAAAATAAATTTAGCAAATCAACAGTAGGGAGTAATTGGTCGAAAAAAATTTTTTTCAGATCAATTACACTCTTTGAAACACTGAAGACTTAATCGGAACCTTGGTACATTTCATTTTAATAAATGAGTCAAAGTATGTTTCCGATCTCTTTCAAATCTAAAGCTATTACAAACAAGATTTTATTGTCTCTCTTAGTGGTGGAGGTGTTCGTTCCTTCACCCTAATATCCTGCTGTTTTTTTGATTCTTAAATCCCGGGGAAATATCCTCGGGATTTTTTTATTTGTAGATAAGCAGTTTAAAACTGCAAAGAGAAATGAGTTTACTTCAAATGCTTTCCAAAAAAACCAACCATAGCTTTGTAAGACTCAAATCGGTTTTCTTCATTGTGGAATCCATGACCTTCGTTGTACTTCACCATGTAAGGGACTTCGATTCCACGCTCTCGTAAAGAACGAACAATCTGATCCGCTTCATCAATATTCACTCTAGGGTCATTCGCTCCTTGAACAACAAATAAAGGAGCTTTGATTTTATCCGTATGTAATGCAGGTGAAGAAGCAGCCATATATTCTTGGTCTTGCTCAGGATCACCAACCATAGTGTACATCATTTTCAGATAAGGCTCCCAATAAGGTGGAATGGTTTTCATAAAAGTGAAAAGGTTAGAAACACCAACATAATCTACAGCACAAGCGTAGAGATCAGGCGTAAAAGCTACTCCAGCTAAAGTCGCATAGCCACCATAGCTACCACCATAGATCGCAATCTTTTCAGGATTTGCAATTCCTTTGTCAATCAACCATTGAACACCATCAGTTATATCGTCTTGCATGGTCAGCCCCCATTGTTTAAAACTCTTCTCCCAGAAGGAACGACCGTAGCCGGTACTTCCTCTGAAGTTCATTTGCAAAACAGCGTAACCTCTGCTAGCTAATAATTGTATCTCTGGATTGAAGCCCCAGCTGTCTCTGTGCCAAGGACCTCCATGTGGGTTTATGATAACAGGAAGGTTGGTAGCATCTTCAACTTTGGGAAGAGTAAGGTATCCGTTGATCGTTAGGCCATCTCTGGATTGGTATTGAATTGGTTGCATCTCGGCCATATCCGCCTCATCTATCCATGGACTGACTTCAGCAATTTTAGTAAGTTCATCTTTATTGAAGTCATAAAAATAATAAGCACCCAAGGATCGATCACTGAAAGTACGAACCATAAATTTATCCTCCGCTTTATTCATACTGGTGATCCATCGGTCATAATCACCTAGCTCTTCTTTAAGCCGATGTGCAATTTTAGCACGCTCCTCATCAAGGTAGTGGAAGTGATGCTTAGCAGCATTGTAAGAAACGGCAGTCAAGACCTTTCGCTTTTTAGAATAGCCCAAATCAGAAACATCAACCTCAGGATTACTGAAAATAACATCTCCGGTTTCTTTTCCAGTAGCCATGTCGAATTTGACAATGACAGATTTGTCTCGGTTTAAATTAGAAGCGGCGTATACGATACTACTATTGTCAAAATCAAAAAATAGAGGAGAAATAGATTCTCGAAAATCAGTAGTAATGACATCTCTAAATTCTTCATTCTCGCTATCTCGGTACATCAAAACATTGTTGGTTCCTCCTACGATTTTTGTAGCGATTCTCAATTTACCATTGTGATCAGTAGTCCAATTATCGAGTGGTTCTAAAGGGTTGGTATTACTCGCTAGTTGTTGGTGCTCGCCGGTAACAACGTTTACACGGTAAGGCTCAAAAAGCTGCGGATTGTTTTTATTCATACCAATGATGATCTCATCCTCGAAATCTTCTAATCGATCAATTAGCTGAATGCGTACTTTGTCAAAAGGGCTGAGGTCAATCTCATTCTGTCCGTCTTTGTCTACTCCGAACAACTTGAAGTTTTCATCTCCACCGCTATCCTTGATGTAAAGCAGGCGATTGTTATTCGCCCAGAAGAAAGAAGAAACACTTCTCTCTGTTTCGCTGGTGATGCGTACGGCTTTCTCTTCGCCAATCTTTTGAATGAAAATATTCTGACGTCTTTCGTAAGGGCCCAAGTAAGAAAAATAAAGTCCGTCGGGAGAGAGTTGGTATCTGGTTTTTTCGGGGGTACGGAAAAAATCTTCAACGGAGTATTTGAAATCTCCAGTAGCTAATTCCACGAGTTGAGCAAGCTCTTCGTTGGACGTGACGAGGCTAGGATCGCCAGGTAAATTAGTTTGGTCTTCAGATATGATAGATGATTGATCTTGCATGATGTTCTTTTTTGCAAAGCTAGGTATATTAATCGAATAGCGCTAGCGATAAAACGCTCAAATTCAGATGGTAATTGGACAGAAGTATTCTTTTTGTCCAAGCACTTATTTTATACGAAATATTTTATAGTAATGATGCAGGTAAGTAGTGAATGGTTTCTGCTAAGAGGTTTTTTTATGAGAAAGATTCAGGTCCAACAGTCTCTTCTCCAAATGAAATAGCGAAGAGCCCAAGGAATGTTATTAAGCCATTGAGAATTAACAGCTCAAAAGAGAATTGATAGCCAAAGAAGATTTGTGCAGAATATTTATTCAGAAAGAAAGTAACAATCGGAGCAGCAATACAAACCAGAGGAGCATAACGATCAATAATCGGACGATTCAAAAAGAATCCAAAAGCATAAAGCCCCAATAAAGGTCCATAAGTATAGGACGCAACTGTGAAGATTTGAGCGATAACTGACTGGTCATTGATATACCAAAACAATAATATTACAAAGAAAAGCAAAACGGAAAAACTAATGTGAACCATCAATCTCGTTTTCTTTTTCTCTGCTTCATCGGTATCCTTTTTTTCAAAACCTAAGAAGTCAACACAAAAGGAAGTGGTCAATGCTGTAAGCGCAGAGTCCGCGCTGGAATAAGCGGCAGCAATCAATCCCAAAATAAAAACACCTCCAATAGCAGGACTAAGATGCTGCAAAGCAATGGTCGGATAGAGCAAGTCAGAAGCTGGTTTTATTTCTCCACCTACGATTCGGGTAGGCATCTCTAAACCAATTTGAGTAGAGTAGATGTACAACAAAGCACCAAGTCCTAAAAACAACAAATTGGCAAAGACCAAAACGATACTAAACCAAAACATGTTTTTTTGTGCATCGCCGATGTTTTTACAACTCAGATTCTTCTGCATCATATCCTGATCCAAACCAGTCATCACAATCGCAATTGAAGCCCCAGCAAGAAACTTTTTGAAAAAATTATTAGTATCACTCCAACCTTGTTCAAAGAAAAATATTTGAGAGTACTCGGAGTTCTTGATCGTCTCAACTAGGTCGCCCATTCCTAAGTTCATTTTCTGACCAATGGCTACTATGGTTAGAACAACTGCCAGCAGCATGCAAAAGGTTTGCAAGGTATCAGTAATCACAATTGTTTTTATTCCACCTCGGAAAGTGTAAATCCAAATCAAAAATATAGTCAGTGCAACCGTCATCCAAAAAGGAATTCCAAAATATTGTAAAACAAATTCTTGCAAAACAATGGCAACTAAATACAGTCGAAAAGAAGCACCAATGGTTCGGGATAAAAGGAAAAAGCCAGCTCCGGTTTTATAAGTGTTTTCGCCAAAGCGCTGTTCGAGGTAGGTGTATATTGAAGTTAATTGTAAACGATAATACATCGGCATCAGCACTGCCGCTATTACAAAGTATCCTAGCAAATAACCAAAAACCATTTGCATATAAGAAAACTGAGAACCGGCCACCCAACCTGGGACAGAGATAAAAGTCACTCCAGACAAAGATGCACCAATCATCCCAAAAGCAACGAGATACCAAGGCGACTGTCGGTTGGCAATAAAGAAATCCTTATTGTTGGCTGATTTGCTGGTAAACCAGGAAATGCTCATTAGTACCAAAAAGTAGGCAGCTATGATTCCTAATATAAATGTAGGTGTGAGTTGATTACCCATAGTTTAGCAGGACAGATTGATGTAGTTTTTAGCGCCTCTATAGAATTTTATAAAAAGAGGAATAAAATTATTTAGGGAAAATCAGTGTGTTGTTTTCAGATCGGCGAATATAGGAAATAAATTAGTCCTGTGGTAATGGGAAACGAAAGGGGGCTTCAGAACTATGCTAGAGAAGACCCAATGATTATTTGACCAGCTCACGAGTTACTCTCTTAGGTTTTTCAATGGTTTTGTAGAAGTCTTTTAGAAAACGAAGTGTGTGGCGTTTTGATTTCTTACTGAGTAGATTAAAACTGGAGACTAGCTCTTCAACCTCTTCTTTTTGTTCATGGAAATTAACCAAGGCTTTATTGATTTCTGTTTTTGTATAACCATCAGATAGGAAGTAACGATCTCTCACAGATTCCATTTGATAGTCCGGGTTTGGAGTAGCGTAAGGAGTGTCCGCTAGGCCAGAATAATCATAATCGTAAGGAATAGGAATGATTGAGTTGTTCTGATCTAACAATAGTTTTACATTGTGTAGGGCTATGATATTCCAATCTGTATTAGCAATCATGTATTGAAAAATACTCAGTTGAATACTTTCCTTTCTGGAAATTTTACTCAGCTCAAGTTTTTCTCGATCAATAATTTTTCCATCCAGTCGCTCCTCCAAACCTTTTGCAGATTCTAAAAAGAAAGCATAGCGTTTTTCTTCTTTACGGGTACTTGTGTCCTTGTAGTTTAGTTTTAGCAGATGAACTCTAAAACTGTTTGGTGAAATGAGATTGTAAATCTTATAGGCTATGTACTCCCGTAGCAAACTTTGCTGATGTGATTTTCCAGCCTTACACTGACAAACCATTTTGTACTTGTTGTCATTGCTAAGTCCATTCTGCTTCAATTCTTTTTTAGATAGCTTTAATTTCAAAGCAGGATAATAACAAACCTTTTTTCTGGATTTACCACGAGTACGTAAGGCCACCTCATAGTTTTGGATGGAATCATCATTGTCTAAAAACTGTAATTGACCAGTATAATAATCTTCCTTGTATCTGTTTCTTCTAAGCGTAGAGAAATCAGCTGTCAACCTAATTTCAGAAATGCTATCTGCAATCATGTAATCGAAAAAACTAAGTGGTCTGTCTTTATTTTTTTCCTGTGATATAGCTACCGCCTTACTTTGCGCGGAGAGCAGCAGAGTAGTTGAGGAGAGAACCACTAACAGCAGAAATCTAAAAAACATGATACTGAGTTTGATAATAATCCTATTGAGCGTTCTAAAAGTACACAAAATATTTCCTAAAAGAAATCGAACGGACATCTGAAAACCGGCTAAAGAAAAAAGCTATAATTAAGTGTTTACGAATTGTTTGCCATCATGTTATTATTAAATAACAAGCAATAGTTTGTAAGTTTGAGCAATGAGTAAAACAATGAATTCAAAAACATGATTTTTACAAATACACCAGTTGACGTTTCTCTCTTGCCAAAAGTAGAAGAAGTGGATTTCCAACAACTAGACAAAGCTTGGTTGAAATCAACCTACATCGGCATAGGAATATTCTTTACTTTTTTATTGGTACCGACGTTCATCTTACCATTGTTTCAGGGAGGCGAACATCCAGCACTTTTTATCATACCTCTAGGTTGGCTATTCTGGCTGATAATTATCCTTTTGCTTACTCGAAAAGATTATAAAATTCGTGGCTACAGCTTGCGCGAAAAAGACATCCTTTATAGAAAAGGGGTGATTTTTAAATCTACCACAGCCATTCCTTTCAATAGAGTACAACATGTAGAAATCAAACAAGGCCCCATCGAAAGATACTTTGGACTCCATACTTTAGAGGTGTATACCGCTGGAGGGGAAAGCAGTGACCTGAGTATCCCTGGCCTCCAAGGAGAAACGGCTCAGCAGATGAAAACTTTCATCACCCAAAAAACAACAGCTACGAATGAGTGATCAGGTTTACGAACAACAAGACTGGGCCACTCCCGAGCGGCAATCTCCTGTAGCCATACTTTTGATATTGATGCAGTTTGTTACGAAGCTTATAAAACAGTTTTGGCCTTTCTTGATTGTGATATTTTTTCGACAAAGCAGGTCTGAGAATTCTTATGAACGTTTCTTTGAGTTGTTTGCTGTCGTTGTTGGGGTGGGGTCAACGTTGGTTTCGATTATCTCTTATTTCAAATTTTATTTTTATGTAAAAGACGAAGAACTCGTTATCGAAAAAGGGATCTTTCAAAAAACGAAATTGAACATTCCTTTTGAACGCATACAGACGATCAGTTTCGGACAAAATCCAATTCATCGGTTTTTTAATGTGGTGAGTTTAGAAGTTGATACGGCCGGTTCTAAAGGGAAAGAGTTTTCTATACTGGCTTTGAAAAAAGAAAAAGCGGAGGCGATTCGTAGTTATTTGATTGCTCAGATTCCAGTGCAAAAGAATGAACAAGGTGAGCCTTCAGAACCTCGAATAGAAACCATCACAGAGGAAACACTGCTACACCTTAATTTCAAAGATTTGCTAAAAATCGGAGTTGGTCAAAATCACCTGCGCGGCTTAGGTATAATAGCAGCAGTGATTTTTGCTCTAGCAGAAGTCATTGATTTTGGAAAAAAAGGATTTGTAAGAGGAGTGTTAGAATTTTTCATGAAAGGAAAAGAAACGGTTTCTGATGCTGCTATTTGGTTGTATGTGACACCTGCCTTAATTGTTTTTCTATTGGTTACTTCTTTCCTGATGACCTTTCTAAATTACTACGATCTCCGTTTTCTAAAGACAACAAAAGGCTTCAAAGTAGTCGCTGGTTTTTTCAATAGAAAAGAACAGTCAGCAGCCATGCAAAAGATCCAAATGATTCAGTGGACCACTAATCCGCTGAAGAAAATATTTGAGATGTACGACATCCGTTTGTTGCAAGCGTCCAGTGCAAGGCTCCGGAAAAAACAAAGCTTTTACGTGCCAGGCTGTTATGACGAACAACTTCAAGCCGTTCGAAAAACCTACATGCCTGAAGAAGAAGACCTCACCTTCGAAGAACATCGAATCAACAGACGGATTGTAAACAAGCGAGTTATGCTGATGGGCTTTCTACCTGTTATTCCTTTTTTGATTTCCAGTTATTTGAGTGATGGAGTATTCAGCTTTCAGTTTTTTCTATGGACAGTAGTTGTGATTATCACCAGTTGGATTTACTGGAAGCGCTACCGCTATTATGTGAGTGAAAATGGAATCCGTGTCCAAAAGGGAATATTCATTACTAAACGTACACTGCTTAAGTACTATAAAATACAAGGAGCTGCCATAGCTCAAACTATTTTCCAAAAGAGAAATGGTCATGCGGACCTAAAACTCTTCACTGCCGCCGGCAACGTAACGATTCCCTACATCGAAATAGAGAAGGCAGAAACCCTAATGAACGTCGTTTTATGGAAAATAGAATCTACGGAGAAGGGCTGGATGTAGTAATATTCTACTATAATTTGATACCTAAGTGTAAAAAACACACCTTTTTGTACTTGCCAAATTGATGCTGGACATCACAAAATTAATTCCTGTAATTTACTGATTTACAATTATTTATAAATAATGACTTGTCATTGAAGAACGTAAAAAGCGAATTTTTGCTATAGTAAGACTTTGCGAACCGTTCTATATTTGTATCAACAAAGGAAGCGAAAACAATTGAACGCAGTTGTTAGCTTCAACCCCAGAAAAAAAGAAAAAAGTTTAAATGGTTACTAATACTCAATATAGCCTTCTTTTTTGAACATTTGGACGTGGTCAGAAAAAGCTTAAAAAAACTATACTGAGTAATTTATGACAAATACCGGAAGTTGACAATGGTCGATTTCCGGTTTTGTTTTTTTAACTAGAGGGGGAAATAAAAAATACCCAACCGACAAACGACTGGGTATCCAATTCAAAATGAAACAATGGGGGCTAAAAAATCTAACTAGTTTCTAACAACCGGAATACATACTCACCACAACGCCATCACCTTCCTCGCGAATAATAATCTCCGTAAATTCATCATCACCTTTGTACTGAACGATGTGTCGCTCCTCATCTCGCTTCACGCGAATCCGCTTCATAAATTCTTTGAAAACCGGAAGTGTATTTTGACAAAGCATGTACGCTTCGCTCATTCTTGTATTTGGCAAAACCAATTCTGTAAATGTTCCTCCTTCTGTGAAGTAGTTGCGTAGCTCAAAACCGTTTTCATAAATGCGGGTTCGGTGTTCACTTCCTTCGTTGGAAAGAATGGTGTCTTTTTGTTCGACAACGTCGTAGCTCAGCTCAATGAGTTCGAATAAATCGAAGTTACTTTCTGCCAATGGCAAGTCGGTTAGAAAACCATCGAAGGTGAATCCTTTGAAACCGTTGAAAGAAACGTAGACCCAGTTGCCCTCTACCAGTTCGATGGTTTGTGAGCGTTCAAATTCCAAGGTGTTGAGAACGGTCACTTCATCTCCCCAAGACATCGTCGTGAATACGCGGGAGTTGAGGCTAGGTTCTTCGCGGAGTTTCAATCCGGATTTTGCATTTACTCGAAGTGTGGCTCCTTCCATATAGTAGTCAGGAGTCGTAGTTGCTTGGATGGAAAAAGTGCTTAGTAATAAAGCGATCAGAGTCAGTAGGCTTAAAATTTTTCTTAGATTTTTCATGATGGATATTTTTAGTGAATTTGAAAATCAATTTTAGCAGTGTTTATTATTTCTGCTTTCGATGTCAAATTGCAGGGTTTTAGCGCTGATTCAAAGGTGACTTGACTGTAGAGGGGCGCTCCGCTAGTATTCGTGGCTAGGGGTTGAGTATTCGTTTTTAAAGATTTTCCGTAATCATTCAGAAGTTCGTAGCTGCTTTGGCTTGGGCTGCAACTTACAGTTTGCGGTTCAAGTTTCCTCAGCTAACTTGAACCGCAATTCTAAATTGAAGCCCAAGATGTTGTCAAGAGCTAAGCTGTTACGGTTTCTTTAGTTGATTAAGATTGTAATCGCGTCCGAAGGAAGTTAATCGTCAAAAGTGAACAGCTAAAAGTTGCCTCCCATTCCGTAGCTTTGCATCATGCGTCACATCCTCTTCCTTCCTTCCTGGTATCCAAACCGAGTCTATCCACAGAATGGAGATTTTGTACAGCGGCATGCGGAGGCGGTTTCCATTTACTGCAAAGTAGGTGTGCTATATGTGTTGGCAGTAGAAGGACAAAAGAAGTTTGAGGTAGAAACGAGTTGGCACAAACAGCTTTTTGAAGTGCGCGTTTATTTTCCAAAGTCTCCCGTCTATCGTCCGCTGACGCGTTATCAGAATTATTTGAAAGCACATCGAATGGGCTATGCTGCTTTGCTAAAAGAGATGGGACATATAGATTTGGTGCATCTCAATGTGTTGTATAAAGCTGGCCTCTTCGCACTAGAGCTAAAAAAGAAATACCAACTCCCATATATTGTCACGGAGCACTGGACGGCTTTTCTGCCGATTAATCCTACTCGATTTTCTCTTTTTGAGAAATACATGATTCGAAAAATTGGCCGAGAGGCGAGTCTCCTCTGTCCGGTCTCCCATGATTTGAAACGGGCCTTAAAAGATTTTGGAATTTCAGGTCCTTATGAAGTGGTTCCAAATGTAGTGGATACAAAGTTATTTTCCGTAAGGGAAAAGAGGGGAAAAGAAAAAAAAAGGATTCTGCATATTTCCACACTGAACGATGTACATAAAAATGTAAGTGGATTGTTAGATGTCATAAAAAAGCTGTCGCTAAAAAGAAAAGATTTTACACTGAGTATAGTTGGAAACGACTATATTGAAAAACATCAAAAAACAATTGAGCGACTGAGCTTGCAAGATATCGTCAATATCAAAGGTGAAATTCCCCATGAAGCCGTAGCGAGTACGATGCAGGAACATGACCTCTTTGTATTGTTTAGTAATTTTGAAAATTTACCCTGTGTTATTATTGAGGCGCAGGCTTCTGGTTTGCCGGTACTGGCTAGTGACGTCGGCGGTATAAACGAAATGGTGAATGACTCGAATGGGAAACTGGTAGCGGCTAGGGATGAGGCTGCTTTGTTTGAGAAACTGAATAGAATGTTGGATGGCTTAGAGGGTTATGATCGGGGGGCGATTCGTTTGGAGGCGGTGGAGCGGTTTAGTTATGAGGAAGTAGGGGAGCGATTTTTGGCGATTTATGATGGAATTTTGGAAGGAGGGAATTAATTGTTTTTTTGAGGGATTTGTTCTGTTTGGTAGCTGGATACATATTAAGTAGAGTTGGTCATGTTGAGTTGTTTTTGATAATCAAAAAGAATATTGAAAATAATAAATAGAGAAATGAAAAACCTAAAGCCAAAGGACTATGGACGATTATATCGTTAGTCTCGCTTATAAAATATGCAAGAGTATGTAGGATGGCTGGATAATAAAATTTCTTTAACTTAATAAAAGGAAGATATAACCGTTTTATCGAAAGCAAAAAATATTGATAATACATCAGCTGCATAGAGCTATAGTTGAAGAGTATATCTAATAGTTTAAAAGAGGGCTCAAGGCTGAAAAATAGGTTAATACTGAAAGCTAAAATAAACCACCTCCTCAAGACTAGACTAAAACATTTTCTTTGTCTAAAGTTCGAAAACCACTATCCTAAGTTTAAACTTTTTAGAAGATAAAAGAATGATCCTAAAATCCATCACCTTGGACTAATAGTCCATATCTCTATCTCCATGCTACTCTATATTTGTGTCTATATTCTAACAGAATAACATAAAACAAATTTCCTAAACCTCTAATTCTTTCAAAATGAAAAAGATGTTTTTAGTATTAATTTTAATTACAACAATTATGATACAGACACAAGCTCAAACCACGGACGTACAACTCATTGAAACAACAATTGGTCACTACTTTGACGGATTAGTTGATCACAAACCTGAATCTTTGAAGAAAGCATTTGTTCCATCGGCATCGATGAAATGGATCGAAAAGGGAGTATATATAGAAGTGAATGCCTTAGATGCTTTAATCGACTACGTAACTAAAAATCCTGCAGTTAAAGCAAAAGCTCAGATCTCATCGATTACTGTCACTGGTGATGCTGCCAATGCTAAATTAGAAATAGAGTACGAAACCTTTACATTCGTTGACTTTATGCATTTACTGAAAATTGATGGCGAGTGGAAAATCGTTAGCAAGACATATACTACAATACCGAAGGAGTTTTAGGGCTAACCGAAAACAGTCCTCATAAGAAGATAGCTATCTTAGTACTTGCTTGAATATGATTTGGGCAAGTTCTAAGCGTTTTCAAATCTGTACAGTTACTTAAGCTCAATAGAATTCGTATGGTCACATCACGCAGTACTTTTGATTATCAGGGCCAGGTGCTCATTGAAAAAATGAAAATTCGAGCGCCTTTTCGATATGACGCTATCTTTCAAAATATTGGCTGTTTCATATACTTTAAACAAAGAGGCCCCAAAGTGCTTTCATCAGAAGTAAATACGCAAATGAAAGGCAATGAGGCCGTACTATTAAAGTGCGGTAACCACTTTTTAGATTTGCTCAGAGACACAGATGATGATCAGGTAGAAGTCATTGTTGTTCACCTGTTTCCCGATCTTTTGAAAAAATTATATACTGGAGATATACCGGTCATTATAAAAAAACAAAGCGATAGTAAAGGAAGCCAGGTGGTCGCTTCGAGTGATGTCATCGCAAAGTTTATCGACTCTTTAGATTTTTATTTTCAAAATCCTTCTTTGGTCAATGATGACTTATTAGAGTTGAAAATTAAAGAGCTAATTCTCTTGCTTGTACAATCAAAAAACATTAATTCGGTTCTAGAATTAATCGCTGATTTATACACGGCCAATACCGTTCTTGTAAGGGAAGTCATTGAATTACACTTGTTCTCAAATCTGAAGCTAGAGCAATTAGCTAAACTTTCCAATTTAAGTTTGTCTTCTTTTAAACGAGAATTTAAAAAAGAATTTAATGATAGTCCTACGAATTATATCAATAATAAAAGACTTGAAAAAGCAAAAGAATTATTGACGGTTACAGATTTACCGATAAGTGAAGTCGCTTATGAAACTGGGTTTCAAGATTCCTTGTATTTTACTCGACTCTTTAAAAATAAGATAGGTATTCCTCCTACTGTTTATCGCACCGAACATTCAAATTGATTTTATCTTCTATATATCTGACCACTTAGTCCGTCTATCCACCTTTACTGCAATTTATCTTTGCATAAGAAATGAAAAGTGAAGTTTATAACGTAAATGATCTTTATAAATTCATTTTATTTTTTATTCTAAAATTCTCAATAAGCGCTTTCAGTACAGGATTTTATGTTAGCAATTAGTAGTATGACAATGATAAAGCGTAATCAAAGCAACGATATATCAACTACTGAAAACCCTCAAAATAATTATTCAAACCCATCATTATTAATACCTTCGTGAATTAATTTTAACCTTTATCAATAAACAACTAAGATGTACAAACAACTATTTTTAATGCTAGCATTAGCTGCGATATTTACAATCTATTCCTGTGGTGATGATAACGATAATGACATGGACGAGATGATGATGGTAGATGAAGATAATGATGGTGTAAATGATGCGGATGATAATTGTCCTCAGATTGCTAACCCAGGTCAGGAAGATCTAGACCAAGATGGAATAGGTGATGAATGTGATGACGACACAGTCATCCCTGTTGATATTACTGGTCAAATGGTGGGAACCTATATGGGGACCAATAAATTTGGAGAAGGAGGATCTTTTCTTACAGAGGAGGATCGTAATGCAACTGTTACGATGGTATCGGACTCCGTTGTAAGAGTTATAGTCGCTACGTCGTTTTCAGATAATTTAAATTTTGAAGGGAAACTGAGCAGTGAAACAGAATTTAGTGCTAGTGAGGTGACTGTCTTAGGTGAAGGAGGTTATGATGGTACAGGACGGTTGAGTGGAGATTCTCTTTACCTTGACTTGTCAGCAGGAAATAAAATTTACGAATTTGATGGTCTGCGCCAATAATGACTTGCTTCTTAGGAAATAACTAATAAATAGCTACGGCTAAAAAAAGAAAACTGAACATTGCGTAAAACCGGTGTTCAGTTTTTTTATGACGCTGGAATTAAAAGCGTTATAATTTAATTTTTTCTAAGTGGAAAAAAAAACTATCGTCGATTATAGTTGCTGGGAATTACTCGAATTCTATTTGCAGACTGATTGTATAAAAATAGCTATAGATATACTTTGAATAAAGAGGTAAAATCGTGAACATCGTCTAGAGACGAGGCTAGCCCATCTGTATCTGATAATTACGTTGTAATTAATGCAATTTTGATTATTTTAATTACTCTTCCCTAAAAAGAATTTAAAGCCAGCGCCGAGCGATAGCGAATGATATCTTTGTTCTGTAATGCCCAAGGTTAATTTAGGGCTACGGCGATAGGTTGCCATTGCAAAAACATGGCACTGCTTGAGTAAGGGATATTCTAAGTTCAGCCCGGCCTCAATCCCTATTCTATTCTTGAGGTCAAATCTAAGTTCTGGGTTTTCTTCTAAAAATTCATTTCTCCCGTTTTCATATATAATGTTTGTTCTTCCCTTGAAGTTATGTCTGTATGTGTAACTCAAGCCTATCCTAGGAATGAGCTTTGCCTTTCTCCAAGCAAACTGATAACCTACTTGCAAAGGGATAGAATAGAAAGTATGCTTATTGAAATGTTTCACTGTCCTCTCTGTTGTTCGAACTGTCTTGCTTGTATCCATGACAAATGAGGTGTCCATATTATCAATAATAAAATAGAGTACTTCGTCCTTAGGGTCGAGGAAGGTCTCTGTTGTTGTTTTTTTATAGTTGAAAACTTCTTTTATCTCACTGTAGGCAATGCTAAATTGTAAAGAAAACCCTGAACGATGTTGGTATCCGATATAAATATTTGTTGTAGCTGCAAATAAAGAATTCTCAGTTTTTTTGTTGTTTTCTAATTGCTTTGCAAATTCTTCATTGTTAGTATTGAATATACTATTTCTATAAAAATATCCTATATCGCCAGAGACTGAGACATAAAAAGGGTTTTTAGTTTTGACTTTACTAATTCTTGGAAATTTATCTCCTGTGTTAATAAAAGACTGTAAGTTTTTCTGTTCGTTAATTAAGTCAAATTGTTGCAATTTTAATGAAGAAATAGAAATTGGATATGTATCACTTTTTCCGATTGTATTGAGATTTAAAGCGAGATTGCTGTTGAGCTCTGAAGTGGTGTGAACATTATCAGGAATCTCAGTTTGTCTAGTGGTTGCTGTTTTCAATAAAAAAGAATCCTTTAAGGAATGTTCTTTTGAAATAGGCGAATTCGTTCTTGATGAATCAGTAAGGACTGATGCATGAGGGCTTAAAGTTTGATTAATATTGGTCTTTGAAGTTCTATTTTTTAATTCTTGATTTAATGTGATTCCTAGTGGATTCAACTCTGTTTTTATTTCATTGATGGTTTCTAATTTATTAAGTTTAAGCGAGTTTTTGGTATTTGTTTTATTTTGATCTGCTGGAATGTTCTGAATTGATTTATTTTCTTTTTTGTTTAGCACTGTATATTTTTCTGTGTAAGTCGAAGTAGTGCTGATTGGCTGAATTTGTAAACTGTTCCAACCCCAACAAGTGACTAATAGTAATAGAGGAAGTAATAATAACCACTTCCAATCAAAGATGTTTTTATTTGTAGTTAACTCCTGCTTTAAATTGCCTAAAAGCTCTTCTTTATTCCAGTCAACTTTATGATTTTTTAATTTATTTTTAAAATGTTCTTCCATCTTATTCTTTATTTTAGTCGTCAGGGTTTATACCCGTTTTGACTTATAATTTGGATTTATACGCTTTTCTATAGAGCTTGATTTGTTTATCATATCACGTAATAATTTTTTAGCACGGGTCAGTTGCGATCGGGAAGCGCTAGGGGTGATTTCGAGTAGTTCCCCTATTTCATTATGACTATATCCCTCTATTACTTTTAGATTGAAAATGATACGACAACCATGCGGTAGTTTTTGCAATAGATTCAAAATGTCTTCTGCTTCTAATGTTTCAATCACCGATGTTTCATTAGAAAATTGATCTAGAAAAACTTCTTCGCCAGTGAAAATAATTCGTTGATTTTTCCGATATTCTACAAAAGAATTATTTATTAATATTTTACTTAACAATGCGCCAAGGGCTCCTTTATTCTCGTCATATTGATCTATCTTTTTGAAAAAAGTAAGGAAGGTCTCTTGTACCAGATCCTTTGCAGAAGAAAGATCCTTAGAGTATCGTATGGCAATAGACATCATGTCATCAGCAAAAAGTAGGTATAGCTCTTTCTGAGCGCTCCATTCTTGCTTTTTGCAATTCTTTATTAGTTTTTTTATTTTGGTTTTACTTCTCAAGTTTTTTTTAAGAGTCGTTTTTCATTTTGAATTAGGTATGAAAATTTTTATTTCATATTAAGGACCTCTCGGCTATTATTTAATAAGTCGTTTGATTTTTGAATTTTCGTTCAAAAATCAAACGACTTAGAGTGTTCCACTACAAAGTATTGTAGTTGCTACTGTATAATGATATTGGTCGGTAAAGTATAGGAATCGTCAAATTTAAATATTCTGGTATTAGCAGGTGCGTCCCATTCAGGGTTGTCTGGATCAATAGCTATTCCGTAGACAAATGAAAAACTTCCAATTTCATTAAGAATAATATCACTTCCTACATGTCCGCCAACAATATCCATTGTGCTTTCTATATTGAGGTCATAGTCTAATATGGAAAAGAGTAGATTCTTTCCGCTTTCTGGTTCTCCTTGAATCAAGCAAATCCTTTCATGGTTGATTTCCATTCTTGTCAAGTTCCCTCTTTCACCAGCATCATATAGTATAGAATTTATCTCATTACCATCAAGATCCAACAAGGTAACAAAACTTTCATTTTCAAAATTGACGGAATTACTGCTCCCCGTCACATAAATTCCTTGACCTGAAATATACTTGGCACCACTTATCCTCTTGATAAAATCGATCTCTAATTCAGATGTATTATTTAAAGAATTATCAACAAAATAGGTGCTTCTTCCCGCGCAGAGGTAATCTCCGTTTTCGAGTATAAGTATTTCAGTTGGATGGGTACTATGATCAGTGCTTAAGACGATTTCTGAAATCAGACCATCAGTCAAGTTTAATTTTTTAAATGTCATGATATTATCATCAGGATTGTTTTCGAGTAGAACAAACTGATTGTCACTTTCAAATTTTGCATCAGCAAAAGCTCCATAAGCATCCAAAATATGTTCACTCAGTAAGGTTAAATCGAAATCGTATATCTGTAACTTAATAGGTTGCGCTAGATCGTAAGTGAAATTTTCATAGTGGAATCTGTAAATTTTATTATTATGAATTTTAACATGGTCAATATCCTCATCAGAAGTATTCATTAGATGAATAGCATCTAGAGTCCCATCTTTGCTTACTTTTAACATGCGCGTATTGGAAACGGCGATATAGTCGCCGTTGTCTTCAAGATAAAGTTTGTAGCCATAATCGGTTTCTTCGAATGACTGCATTTCACAGATCCAGGGGTCGGTAATTTGTATTACATCATCTTCTACATCCTTAATAGTAGTTTCATCTATGTTGCTACAGTTTGTTAGTAACAATAGTAAGCTCAGTCGGAAGATCAAAAGACTTGTTTTTTTTATTCTACAATTCAAGTTTTTCATATTTACATTTTAGAGGAGTTAAAAAATTAGTTTTCATAGCTTCATAAATACTTTAAGGCGCCTGTACTTATACTATGCATGAGTCCGTTAAAACGCTTGAATGCGATTTTGTTTTTTTCGATTATTTTTTTGACAGTTCTAAATGTGAACTTGTTTTTTGGTTTGCTTACTGGTTCTCGACGGAATACTGAAGAGGATAAACATAACCCCAGTTCCTGCATAGTTTAAACAATCAAACCTTACAGGAATGAGTTAAAATTCATAGCTTTGTCGTTCACTATTACACAAACGAGAAAATGTCCATTGGATTCACCATCATAAAGCACAGCCCTGATCAATCTCTTCCTGCATTGAAATGTCAGAGCGAAATCACCTATTCTACTGCTTCTGCTAATTATAGCTTCTATCATAATACCAACGAAAAATTTCAAAATGATAAATTATTCTCTGAAAATAAAAAATACATCTTTGGAATTGATGGTCCAATTCTGAATTTGTCGGAATTTAAAAATGAATATCAAATTAATTCCTGGGATAATTTATTTTTAGAATTATTTGAAAAGTACAAGTCTGATTTACCAAAATATTTAAAAGGTGATTTCAGTGGGTTCGTTTTTGAAAAAGAAACAGAACAATTATTGTTTTTTAATAATGACGTAGGAACCAGAAGGATTTATTACGCACAGTCAGAGGATAACTTAATTATTGTACCTGCGTTAATTCAGCTTTCCGATTTTTTTACATTAAATAAAAAAGAAAACAAACTAAATCGCTTTGCTGCTTACAGTCTATTGACTTACGGGACTATGTCTGGAAATCAGACGCTCATCGAAAATGCAACTCGACTGGGAGCAGGAGAAGCATTAATTTTAAAAAATAAAAAACTAAATATTAATCGCTATATTGATTATAATAATATAGTGTACAAAGAACGTCCCGAGGCAGCTGTGCTAGAAGGAATAAATGACCGCTTCTTACATGCTCTTCGTTTGGAAATGGAAAAAGATGTGGACTATGGCTATGAATCCATCGGGACCCTGAGTGGTGGATTGGACAGCAGGATGAGCATTATGTTGGCTGACAAACTAGGCTATAAAATAAAATCTTTTTGCTTTAGTCAGTCGGGTTATTACGATGAACATACAGCTAGAGCTATTGCTAAATCAATAGGGCAGGAGTTCGTTTTTTTACCATTGGATAAAGCAGGACATTTATTCGACTATGAAGAAAACCTGGAGTCTTATGATGCACTTACCTTTTGGACGAACTCTGCTCACTTTGCTTGGGGGCTCAAACAGTTGGACTTAGAAAAAACAGGAATCATCCATACCGGAATTATCGGAGGAGGTGTTTTCGGGAGTTTGCTCACCGCGCCAAGAGAATTAGCTCCGAACTTAACCAGCAGATTAATTTCCAAAAAACTATATCCTAAAATAGAAACGCAAATTAAAACTTTCGCTAAGAACTATGTAAACGAAGAAATTTACGCGCTTTATAATCGGATGCTGAATATGACCATCTCCGGAACCTATATCTGCGCTCCTTATGGCTATCACGCCACACCATTTATGGACTCTGAGTTGATGAAACTAATTTATTCTATTCCACCTGAGAAAAAATACTACCACCATATTTTTATTAAATGGATAAATAAATACCATCCTGAAGTCACTCGGTTCCCTTGGGAGCGCACTCGCATGAATCCTACAGCTCATTGGAAAACAAAATTCAGTCGCTACACCTTAAAGCTGGAACATCTTTACCGCCGCTACACCGGCAATGCCCATATGTTGACTATGACTCCTTATGACCTATGGGAAAAACAATACCCAGGAATAACGGAGTTTTTCCAACAGGAGTATGACCAACGAATTGATTTACTGGAGGAGGACAAAGAGTTGCATGCAGATGTAAGACTATTGTTTGAAAGTGGAAATCTGGTAGAGAAGTCTATGGCAATGACACTGTTAGGAGGCGTAGAGCGATATGGATTGACCATGTGATACTTTACTGAAGTAAGTTACCTTTGTCTTTTATTCTATTAAAAACAAACAAGCTGTCTGCAAAACAATTCATAACATCTTTCCTACATCGAAAAGGCGCCCACGTTCTTTTCTCTTTCTTTTTTAATAAGGTAACCAGCTTTTTGGTTGTCATAGCTATTGTCAACCTATTGCCGAAATCGGAATATGGCTACATCACTTATGCTGTATCTACATTGGGGTTTTTGTTGCCGTTCATGGGAGCTGGATTGCATCAGGGGTTGGTGCGCTATGGTTCGCTAAGTGAAGGTCAGCGACAAAAAAAGATATTGGCTAAAGCAACAATGTGGAATGCTTTGAAGTGGTCTTCTGTTTTTGTAATTGTATTGTTATTACTTTCTCCTTTTTTGACTAAAAACATACCGGAGGCTTCTTTTTATCTCTCTGTACTGAGTTTTCAATTCATTGGCTTATTGCTCTTTCAATTTGTAGCGGTCTATTGCAGACTCCTCGGTTTGAATCGCTTGTACGCTAAAATTGAGAACATCAACAATGTGCTTTTGGTTATTGGAAATATTGCGATGTGCTTTCTTCTTGGAGGTCCAGGTTATGTGATTAGTATGGTAAGTATTCCTTTTATAGTTGCTTTGTTTTTTGCTTTCCGACTTGGTTTGTTTTCCAAAGAAGTGGAGGAGGAAAGAGCGGATATAGACTGGAAGGAATACATCATCTATGGTCTTTCTGTGAGCATTGGGGGAGTGTTGTCTCAGCTATTGTATTCCGTTGATATATTATTGTTAGGGAATATGTTAGAAAACTCAGAAGAGCTTATTGCGCAGTACAAAGTAGCGACTATTTTTCCTTTCAGTTTATTATTTATACCCGTTGCGATCGTCACAACAGACTTTGTGAAATTGGCCAGAGCTGCCGAAACCGACAAAGCTTTTATCAAAAATTATTATTGGAATTACTTAAAATTATTCTCAGGAGTCGCTGCCTTGATTTTCGCTTTCTTCTGGTTCTTCGGAGAATCTTTACTCGCGCTATTTGGAAAGGATTATCAGCAGGTGCCTGAGCTGATGGTGATCTTTGCAGTGGGTATTGTTGGAGGGTTGTTATTCAGAGTGCCGCTGGGGAATATTTTATCGGCCATCGGTTGGCCAAAAATAAATGCAGTGTTCTCTGCTATCATCGTGATGCTGAATGTCGTTGGCAGTTATTTTATGATTCAGTGGTACGGCATCATCGGAGCAGCCATCGTTACAGCTAGTCTAATGTGGCTGTCAGGTTTGCTGTCCCTGGGTGCGCTGTTGTGGTTTCTAAAGAAGTAAAATCCAAAATCTCTCCTTCCTGCAATCGAAAAGATAAATTCGACTTCTTTTCTGTTTTTTCAATAGAAACAATCTTCTGATCTATGTTTACTTTGCCATACAGTGCAACTAGAAACATTCCCAAAAGAAATACCATTGTACCTAACCAAAGTTTTTCTGCGTGCTTTTTCATTTTTTTAGACTTTTAACTGTTGACCTTTAACTTTTAACCTCGCTCAATTCGTTGTTCCGTAGTTTTTACAATCGATTAAAAAAAACTTTGTGTCCCTTTGTGTCCTTTGCGGTAAAAAATAAAACCTATGACCTCCAAAACCCTCTGGTCTCCGCCCGCCCTGAA
The DNA here is from genome assembly GCA_045105695.1 of Saprospiraceae bacterium. GTDB lineage: Bacteria > Bacteroidota > Bacteroidia > Chitinophagales > Saprospiraceae > CALGLS01. The sequence continues at coordinate 24,195 of JBGCDT010000584.1, forward strand.
GCAAATCGTTTTTTGCTCCGAGCGAAACAGAGTCCAGAGAGCTGATACGATATTTAAGTTCGTATGAGTCGCCGGTTACCATTCTGCCAGTAACCGGTTACCGTATAAAATGTGATATGTTTTTGAATAATTCCTTTCGCTTTGTTGATTCAAAGATGCGAAGGAAACTGGGAAGTTCTAAAGTGTAATGAGTATTCGTAAGTGACGGACGATTATCCGTTTACTTTTTTAAAATCTTTCGGATGCTGCGTTCCAGATCTGCATCACGTTGAGAGATGACCCACTCTATTCTATCATTCATTTCCTGCCCCTCTTTGGTAGCGTTAGAAGACTTGGGAGCGAACTCTCCTTTTCCAGAAGCGGTAAGCTGACTGGTGTTTATATCATATTCTTCAGTGAATGTATCTACAATGGTAGCTGCTTGCATTGCGCTAAGCGACCAATTGTTGGAAACCCGCTTACTTCCTGGTTGCTTATTATTGGTGTGTCCAACGACATTCATTTGCATTAGCGGATAACGGCTAAAAACCTTCGCCGCAACTTCCATAACAGACAGTCCTTTTTTCTGAATACTGTTTGTATATCCCTTTCGGAAAAATACAGCCTTTGGGAAAATCACTTTCAAGCCTTCATCAGAAGTAGTTGCTTCAAAGTCTTCGAATTCCATTTCCTGAAAAGCAAAAAGCATATCAGCAGATAATTTTTTGAAATCCTCCTGCCGCTTGTCCATTGCTGATTCTATGGATTTGAGCTGTGCTTTTAGATCTGAAATCTGTTTCTCCTTTTTTGTAAGTGTATTGTTAAGTGAGGTTCGGTTGCTCTGAGAATTATTACTGAGGGTTTCGATTTGAGCTTCGAGACCTTCGATTTGAGTGCTCAGTTCACTGCGCAATAAATTCAGAATATTATTCTCTCCTTTGCGCTCCGCAAGATCCAAACGAAGATCACTAACCGTATCACGGGAGTACCGCAACTGCCTTTTCAGATCATTAGTAACTGTAGAAAAAGTATCCTGATGAATTCGATTCAATGACTGAATTTTGGCCAGGTGTTTCTTTTTGCTAACGCAGGAAGAGAAGATTACGCAGAGCGCAAAAAAGAAAATCAGTCGTTTCATAAGTGCAAGAGTAGTGAGCTATATCAGGGAATTAGTACTGATTATTTTAAGTAAAAAGTGTACACGTATCGTTCACGATAGAAGGTCGCGCCTTAAGTGGCGGGAGGCCGATCTATAGTGTTTGAGCGGAGCGAGTTTATAGATCTTGGGTTTTTTGTTACTTTTTTTGCCAAGAAAAAAAGTAAGGCAAAGAAGAGTTCACAGTTAAAAATCGACTCGCAGAAGTACTATATAATTTACAAGTAAAATAGCTCGTATTATTCTATATAAACAAAGAATGGCAATTATATAAAAATAATTGCCATTCACCAAAATATGTCTTTCTTACCGAAAGGTAATTAACATATCATTTATCTCAATCGGAAACTAGAAGCTCCCAAAAGTCCAATATCTGTATAAACCGTCACTCTGTAAAAACCAGCTTTTAATCGCTCACTTAATTCATGCTTAAATGAAATCCGCTGACTTTCTGTGATGTTAACCTCTTTAGCTTCGGCTGCTTGAATCGTAGTCTCCTGACTATTCACAACAACTGTTGCATTGATCGGATTGTCTAGTTTGATTGGCGTTCCTTTGTCATCAGAAATCACCATGTAGATTGGACGGACACCTTGATATTTTTCAGGTACGTTAGCCAAATCAAAACTAGCCGTAATTTTTTTAGTTCTACGAGACTTAGCAGTTGCTTTAGACTTACGTTTTTTCTCAGGTTCCACTCGGAAAGCAGAAGCAGTGAAATTTGCCAAAGTCAATCGGCTTACTTCTTCTTGAATGCTGCGGTTGAGGTTAGCGAGTTGCGCATTGTCTTCACGTGCTACGCCAAGGTCTGTTTCGAGAACAGTCGTTCTGGTTCTAAGCGAATCATTTTCCATTTGTAAATCTTTGATGGAATTTTCCAACTGAATTCTACTGGCCAATAATGATTGGATCTCCGTACGCAAACCAGACATTTGAACTTCTGCCTGCTTGTTTTCTGCTTTCACAGATTTGATAGTATAGTCTCTTCTTTTCAATTTGTCACGGCTAGATTCAAGATCGCCTTGCAAACTTGTATTTTCCTCAGCGAGCAGATCGTAAGCACTTTGGAGGCTATCGACTTCATTGGAGAGGTCTTCTTTGAGCGCAGCCATTTCGCCCAATTCTGCTTTGAGCGAGCTGTTTTTGCTGGTTAATACTTCCTTCTCACCTTTCTGTCCAAATCCCCACCAGGCACTGTAACCTAAACCTAGGGCTAGAATAATGGCGAGTACGGCTAAGATGTTCCTTGCTTTCATGATAAAGTTTTTTTTAAAATTTAATAATGGGTTTTTGTTTAGTGTCTTTAGTGCCTTCTTTCGCGAGTTACTGCGAACGGAGGGAAGTTAATAGCTAAAGGTTAACAGTTTCAAATAATAGGCACACAAAACGAGGGCCTGTTTGCGATTCGTATAATGAATCGCAAAATTATTCTTTGTTTGTACAAAAATGAGCTTTTGGAGAAAAGAATATAGATATATTTTGAATTAAGTTAATTTGTTTTGGATTCATTATCAGGGAGGCTTCTCATGAAGCCCTATGGAGGAGGTGTATTTGTGTTTAGGTTTACTTCAGGAATTACTCAAAAAAACGAAACGAATTTTATCGTAAAACAGTAAAACCAGTAAAAGATTTTTGTTCAATGGATTCGATATTCACCCGTCTCACCTCGGCCAATTCAGGTCCCTCCTTACACCAGTCAATCAAGCTATTGATTTGATCTTCACTCCCAGAGACTTCTATATAAACAGAGCCATCCGTTTTATTTTCAACGGTTCCTGATAAGCCAAGTTCCTCTGCTTTTCGTTTTGTACTGGCTCTGTACCAAACTCCTTGTACCTTTCCGTAGACCTCAATTCGACGACATTTTATAGACATATGTTTAATGATTGTAGTAGCTATTCTACTAATATGATTTAGAATCGTATTTTCGCTGTTAATTACTTTGTGATGGTTCAAGGGCATGCAAGATCTGGGGCTGCAATTTAGAATTGTTTTTCAAGTCAATCTGAGGAGCCAACGAACAGTAAATCTCTGAATAGTTATTTATTATTCAAAAATCAAAGCAAAAAGAAAATCCGTATAAATCCAAAAAAATCCGCGCCTGCCTTTAGGTCATCCGCGTTCCTTCTCAATTACAATCTAAGTACACAATGAAATCAACATTCTACAATCTAACCTTTTTACTCTTAGCACTAACGCTATCGATCACCAATGGCTATAGCCAAAAGACATCCAACCATGGAAACAAATTCGAACAAATCGATCCGGTACTACCAACTCCAAATGAGTACCGAGCTGCTGATGGTTCTCCGGGGCCTGACTACTGGCAACAAGCCTGCGACTACGACATAAAGTGTACCTTGAATACAGAGGAGCAAAGACTCGACGGAACAGAAAAAATCACTTACTACAATCAATCTCCAAACACACTTCGATACGTTTGGCTACAGCTCGATGAAAATCAACACGATGCTAAAGCAGACAATCATGCTTTCAACGAAAGTAGCATCAGACCTGCAATGAGCGAGCGGGCATTGCGTAGCTTGGAACCCTGGAGAGAACAGGATAAATTTGGTTGTAAAATAGAAGCCGTTACCAATACTGCTGATAAACCAATGAAATATACCATCAACAAGACGATGATGCGTATCGATTTGGAGCAACCATTGAAACCAGGGGAGAAAGTAAGCTTCAACGTGAAGTGGCATTATTACCTGATCGATAGAATGAACTCCGTCAGTTGGGGTAGAGGTGGTTATGAATATTTTGAAAAAGATGAAAACTACCTTTATACTATTGTACAGTGGTTCCCAAGACTCTGTGTGTACGACGACATCAACGGCTGGCAAAACAATCAGTTCACCGGTCGTGGAGAATTTGCTTTGACTTTTGGAAATTACAAAGTAAGCATGACCGTACCAGCCGATCACATGGTAGGTTCGACTGGTGTTTGTACGAACATTGACGAGGTGCTGACTTCTGTCCAAAAGCAACGTTGGAACCAAGCGCAGACGGCAAAGGAACCTTTGAAAATTGTTACGCTGGACGAAGCAAAGCAATTAGAAAAAGCACCTAAAGCTAAGAAAACAAAGACCTGGAATTTCACAGCGGAGCGCGTAAGAGACTTTGCTTGGACTGCTAGTCGAAAGTTCATTTGGGATGCCATGCCGCATACGACTGAGGAGGGAAAGAAAGTAATGTGTATGAGCTATTACCCGAAAGAAGCTTATCCGATTTACGAAAAGTATTCTACAAAAGCGGTGGTTCATACCCTTGAAATTTACTCAAAATATTCTATCCCTTATCCATACCCTGCTGCGATTTCTGTAGAAGCTGCGAACGGAATGGAATACCCAATGATTTGCTTCAATCCAGGAAGAGCGGAGGAAGACGGAACTTATACCGAAGCAAACAAAGCTTCTGCGATTACGGTAATTATCCACGAGGTTGGACATAATTATTTCCCAATGATTATCAATTCTGATGAGCGACAGTGGGCTTGGATGGATGAAGGAATCAATACTTTTATTCAGTATTTGGCAGAGCAGGAATTTGATAATAATTACGCCTCTTGGGTAGGTGCGCACAAAATTGCAGATTATATGCGTTTGCCGAAAGACCAGTTGGAACCGATTATGACCAATACGGAAAACATCGTTCAGTATTTTCCAAATGCGTATTTGAAACCTGCGGCTGCATTAAACATCCTTCGCGAAACCATCATGGGAAGAGAACTTTTCGATTATGCATTCAAAGAGTACTGCCGACGTTGGGCATTTAAGCATCCCGCTCCTGCTGATTTTTTCAGAAGTATGGAAGATGCGAGTGGGGTAGATTTGGATTGGTTCTGGAACGGCTGGTTCTATGGAATTGATGCCGTTGATATTTCTTTGGATAGTATCAATTGGTATAAAGTAGATTTGAAAAGCAACCCAGAGAAAAGAGAAGTGAGTAATGAAACGGTTTTAAAAGAACCTTTTGAACACATTACAAAAATTAGAAACAGAGAAGCAAAAATTGAATTTGCCGTAGAAGAAGATCCCGACTTAGTTGATTTCTACACCAATTACGAACCTTGGAATACCGCAGACTCTGTAGTCGAAAATAAAACGAAACTCTACGAAGAGACTTTTTCTAAAAAGGAAAAGAAGAAAAAATTCAAAGGCAAAAATTACTACGAATTATTTTTCTCCAACAAAGGTGGCCTGGTTATGCCAGTCATCATCGAATGGACTTTCAAAGACGGTACAAAAGAAATACAAAAAGTGCCTGTAGAAATCTGGCGCAAAAACGAAGCGGAGTTTTCCAAAGTTTTTGTAAAAGATAAAGAGGTAACGGGAATCGTGATTGACCCACGCAGAGAAACCGCTGACATTGATCTGAGCAACAACAACTGGCCAGTGAAAGAAATGCCTAGCCGTTTCAAAGTTTTCAAAAAACACAAGCCCGTGAAAATGCCAAATCCGATGCAGAAGGCGAAAGACAAGGAGAAGATAAAGCCGTAGGTGAACGGTTGACTTCCTTGGAGGCGCAATGTTAAACTCAACCTCAAAAACCTTCAATCGTCAAGTTTTCAGTATCTTCAATCTGAGCGCAGTCAACAGTTAATAGTCAACTGTTAAAACTTTTACAATATGAAAAAATTAATCACCCTAAGCCTCCTCCTTGTCTTCTCCACCTTCCTCCTGTCGCAATCCACTGGAATGAAGGTCTACCAAATCCTTCAAGAGAAATGTGCAACCTGCCATAACAATGCTTCTCCGCAAACTGGTCTGGACCTCGAAGGTGCCGGAGCAACTATTGAACAACGCTATGCTGATGTCTACAATAACATCGTTGATGTCACAC
>JBGCDT010000585.1:0-3961 GCA_045105695.1 Saprospiraceae bacterium
CAATATAGTTTTATTAGATAAAATTTCAAATAAAAAAGGTTTAAGCTCTGCGTATTCGCTTTGAACTTAAACCTTTTTTATGGCATAAAATAATTCTAACAAAGGGATGAGCCCCTTACTTTTATTCCAAAACTTCCAATACGTTTTTCGCTTCAGCATATTTAAAAGCACCTTCCTTAATTTCTGAAAAGTAGAACTTTGCTTTTTGTAGATCTCCTATTTTTAAATAAGCTAAGGCGGTATACCAGTGCGCTTGCTCAGAAAATGGCTGATCTGTTTTTGCGATGATCGGTTCAAGAATTTCAGCGGCTCTTTCAGACTGATTGGAAGATAATAAGGCCACTCCTTCATAAAATTGATAAGCTACATTATCTGTTTCTATTGCGGATAGCTCCTTAAAGGCGGAAGCAGCAATTAAAAACTCTGAGGTCGTGTACGCTTTTACAGCCTCTTTCAAGTTGACGGATTGTTCCGTAGCAGCTCGTTCGTTTAAAAGCATTGGATAGCTGTCGAAATTTTGGGCGAATAAGTCAGTTGTATTATTTGTAGAAGTATTGTTAGAGAAATATAAAGTACTAATGATTAGAATGGCTACTGTTGCGGCAACAGCTATCAATCTGCTGATTTTTAATTTTCTGATGAGGGCATCCGTCTCCTTATCTTCAGTCATCTTCCAGCTCTCATTTGTGGTCTTTAGCTTTTGCCGGAAGGCAGCCGTTTTTTCTCCACCAATGCTTTCTGCGATCTCCCGGTGAAGCGCTACCTCAATACTGAATTCTTCATCAGCTTCCATTCTTCTTTCTAGGGTACGTTGCTCCTCCAGTGAGAGTTCACTGCGCAAGTAGCGGTCTATCTGGTCGTATTTTTCTTGTTCGGTCATCGCTAATGAGTTTTATTCTGTTAGTTCTTTGAATAGGGGATCACTCTGAATGGCCTTGATCAGGCTCGATTTGCAAATAAATTTTCGCTTTTTAATATAACCGGTTGTTGTGTCCAAACGCTCCGCAATTTCAGCCATTGGTATTTTATCGAAAAACAAGTGGAGTATGGTTCTGCATTTAACCTCCAGATTGTCAAAATGTTTGAAAAATAATTTCCTTTTCTCAGATCTTTCTAAAATTTGAATCAGATCATCCTCCAGACTTACTTCTTCTCCAGTATTCATAGGTGTCAGTTCGGTCTTTTTGTTTTTCTTCAGTCGGGTCAACCATAGGTTACGACAGATAATCTGTAGATAGCTTTTCAACGTACAAGTAAGAGTCAGGTTATCTTTTTGTAACTTCTGAAAAAGCGCCATCATTCCTTCTTGAAATACATCTCTAGCATCTGTTTCACTTCCTGAGTTTTCCTGAATCCATCTGATCACAGTCGGTAACGTCAGGTCGTAAACTCTTTGGATAGCGCTGGTATCTGCCTTTGCTATCCCCTCTAATAGCCGTTGATCTGTATCGGTAGTTGCTTTAAACACATTCATATATCATAAAAGTAAAAAAGGTTACCTCGGATTCTGAAAAATAATAAAATAAAATTTCCCTTAGCTTTTCGGGTAACCTTTTTTCTATCTGATCTATATAGGGTCGACAACATCATTAATCAACAAGAACATTATCAATAAACCTTCTTTTCAAAAATCCAAAACAATGAAAGTTACATTAAGATCTATCCTAACAACATTTCTACTAATCGGGCTACTTGCCACTTCTTGTAAAAAAGATAAAGAATTTGACGGCCTACGAGGTGTAATGGAAAATGCTGGCGATTTTGAACCTGTCGAAAACTCCAATGAAGTAATTTCCAGCGATACCGAAGAAGTCGAAATAGACGGTAGTAGCTGGAATTGCACCACCACCACTCAATCCGTCTCTCAGGGAGGTGGAGGCTCCGCTGGCTTCCCACTCTTCAATCCAAACGCCGGAATCATCTTCCCTGGAAATTTGCTACAAGGAGCTTCTTTGAAAAACGCCACACCTAGTACCATAACAGTAGCACGTACCCCTGGGAAAATTTCTACTGATGTAGTGGATGGTAATCTCGCACCTTCCTTTGAAGTATCCGAAGTGACCAAAAGCGAAGTGAGTATTGCTATCAATAACATCATCGCCAATAGTACTGGAGTGGTCCCTGCGAATTTTGAATTCAAATATGAGAACGTTCAAAGCCGGGAGCAGTTTGCACTGGAACTGGGCCTGGATGTGTCTACGGCATTCACTGATTTTGAAGCAAACGTTTCTTTCAGTAATGACCAGAGTTACAATCGTTATTATGTGTCGCTGAATCAGTCTTACTACACCATGAGTTTTGACGAACCGATCTCTCCAGAAAGTGTTTTTGATGAATCGGTAACTGCCTCTGATCTCGAAAGATTTATTAGCCCTGGAAACCCAGCAACCTATATCTCAGATGTAACCTATGGTAGAATTTACTACATGCTGATCGAATCGACCTCTTCCATTACGGAAATGGATGCGCAGATCAATGCTTCCTTCAATGGAGTCGTGAATACAGTTGATGGTTCTATCGACGCCAGCTATCTTTCTACACTTGATGATTTAAAAATTCAGGTATTCGCTTTTGGCGGAAGTGCACAAGAGACCTTACAAACCATCGGACAGACCAACCTGAATTCGCTAGTAGATCTCCTGGCAGAGAGCAGTGACATTACTACTGGTAAACCGATTTCTTATGTTGTGAAAAGTTTGTACGATAATAAAATAGTAAGTGTACAATTGGCTACGCAATATGATGTGACCAATTGTGTTCCGACCGGAGCAGATGGCGCACCTCCTTATACTGCGCACTGGACAGGTGAAGTAGTTTCGAGAATGGGGCCAGTAGGTGCCGCTTATAATCCACAAGGCACGGAGATCATTCTAATCAGTATGGACGGGCAGCAGTGGATGAGGTCTAACACTGGAATTCTGGAAGGACCATTTCCAATTAGTGAATTGGGGGTAGAAGATTGTCCATTGGCTGGAGGAATCGGAGCGGCTTGTAATATAGAAGGAAATGCAAATGGCGATTTTTACCTGATGGCTTTTGATATGAGTGGAGTGAATTATGCCTACATGAATCCGAGTGGAAGTTGGGGAGAACTGCATCCTGTTTCGCAATTAGCACTGGGTGACAATCCATTTAACCTGACCGGTGTTGGTGCAATGGCTTTCCGCTATAAAGATCCGAATGGGCCAGCGCAACGTTATATGTGGAACGGGCAGGGGACTCATTATTCCAAGTACACCAACAATCCAAACAGCTTCGGTTCTACTTACAGTAATTATTATTGGGGCCCAGATGGTAGCCATCCTTTCTTAGAGGTTGGAGCTGCGACTGGATTTTATATAGGGAATAATTTGTACTATCTCATCTTTGATAAGCAGGGAACTAAGTATACGATTTATGGAAGTATTGATGGCGGTGGTGATCGTTTTGGTGGGGTGTTTCCTTTGTAAAGAAATTTTGAATTGTAGTGCTGTGATTCTTGTAGAATGGCAGCGCTGCGTTCATTTATAAATTTTGTTGGTATTATTGTTATCCTTAATTTGTGACTTGGCTCTTTTTAGTTTTTTACAGTGGTGGTTTTTGGGAGAATGGATAATCTATTTGCTGGCTCCTTTTGATATAGGGTATTTCCTTTGCGGAGTTTAAGCCGATACATTTTTTAGAACTGAAGGTGAAAAGAACTCGTCAGGCAATTGACGAGTTTTTTCAGCAACCTCAAAGCAAAGCTCTTCCACCGTCTTTCATTGCTAAATCAATGATCGACCGCCGGACTTTAGGGAACTCGGCCTTATTTTTTTTAGTGGAGCACTGCTTCATTTTTCGTTAAGAACAAAATACTGTTTGAGCCAAAACAGAGAATTAAATAAAAGCACTACAGCCAGGTACCTGAAGCAATGAAGAGCAAAGTAGTAATCTAAAAGGCGAGTTTATTTTGTTTAGGAAAATGGAGTAGTGCGTAGCG
>JBGCDT010000586.1:0-8808 GCA_045105695.1 Saprospiraceae bacterium
CGAGGCCATCAAGTACTTCAGGTTTTACTTTTTCTGGAAGAGTAAGAATGAAATCTTTTGCAGTCATTATATTGTTTTTGTTGATTTAGAATTGGTTCAAATGAGAGATGATATTAGAGGTAATTCTCTATCCATCGAAGGGTAAAGGTAAAAACTTTTTGCTGTTCTTCTTCATTGTGAATTTCGTGGTAATGATTTTCCCATTCTTTATGAGTGACATCACTAATGATTCGTTTGGCGAAAGCCTGAGTCCCCTTTGGAGAGGTGATTTTATCTGCTCCTCCATGCATCAGTAAAAGAGGTGAAGGAGTTGCTCCTTTATAATTATCCAGCCACTTGGCTCCATCAATCAAAGCTACGGCAAGGCTGTAACTAATCTGATCATGTACTAAAGGATCATTGTTATATGTATCTACAACTGCTTGGTCACGACAGATGTGGGTAGGATCTAGTCCATTGTTCTGCGTACCAGAAGGATAGATATTATTGACTAATCTTCCCATCATAACTAGTAAAGGAGAAGGCTCTGTAACCATTCGAATATGAGGGCCGGTAATAATGGCTCCTGTAATTTCTGGTTTTCTACGAAGGATAAAATTCAAACTAATATTCCCTCCCATGCTATGCCCATAGAGAAAAACAGGAAGCTTAGGATATTGCTGCTTTGTATTTTCTAACAATACTCTTACGCCATCCATCAAACTCTCCATACTTTTCGCAAAACCGCGTTTCCCTTTCGTTTGGCCATGACCACTATGGTCGAATCCGACAACTGAGATATTGTTTTTATTGAAAAAATCTGCGACATGTTTGTAACGGAGAACGTGCTCCCCTAGACCATGGACAATAAGGACTACAGCTTTGGGAGATTCACAATTCCATTGAACGGAGAAGTGCTGAAGGCCGTTGGATTGGAAATTTGAAGTGGTCATTGGTAAATTATTTTACCACAATGTACACTAAGTTTCACAGAGTTTTATCTCTTTGTCAGGTGTAATAAATTTAGATCGGAGATTAGGTGGATAAGGCAGATGAGGTAGATAAAGTTCTCTATAATTCGGACTCGACCTGAACTAAGAAAAACCCTATCTACCTCATCTCCTAATCTACCCTATCCAACCCCATTTACATATAACTAAAATCTAATTCTCCGTAAATCCACTTCCAAAATCATCATCCTGCCACATGTTCGCTAGCGGATCAGAGAAAGAAGTATTAGAGTCAATGATTTCCTTTGTGAGAATGTTGAAAGAGGAAAGTCCGTGAAGGCAAAGCTCCATGTAAACGTACAGATCTTCTTTTGAAACATCCGCTACGCTAGAGACTAAACGTTTGAGCCCCTGCACTTTATCCAGTTCCTTTTTATAATCTTTATCAGAAAGATCACTTGCTAAACCGACTTCATTCCCAGCTCCAAACCAAGTTCGGATGACCTCATAAGGATCACGTTCAGTTTTCTTTTTGAGCTTTTCTGGGTTTGGAAAATGCAATAGAAATTCTTCTTTAATAGCATTATCAATCAGCGACTGCGCAACGCTAAAAGCTCCCTCCTGCTCTCCTTCATAAACCAATTCTACCTTACCCGTTATCGCCGGAACGATCTGGCAAAGATCACTGATTTTCACTCTGGCTTTCTTTTCATTATTAATTAACAAACGTCTCTCTGCTGCACTTACCATTTGCTCATAGGCAGAGATGCTCAGACGCGCAGAGACACCACTTTTCTCATCAATAAATTCTGACTCACGAGCTACGAAAGAAACGCGCTCCAATAATTCTTTCAATAATTCAGGTACAATAATAGACTTGTTCTGAGCCGCTGTGATCTTTGCTTCTTGAGATGTGATCTTTCTAGCAATCTCAATAGTGTTTGGATAATGCGTTAAAATCTGACTTTCGATTCTATCCTTCAAGGGGGTGATAATAGAACCACGATTGGTATAATCTTCTGGGTTCGCTGTAAAGACAAAAGATACATCTAATGGCAAACGCAGTTTGAAACCGCGAATCTGAATATCTCCTTCTTGCAAAATATTGAAAAGAGAAACCTGAATTCTAGCCTGCAAATCCGGCAGCTCATTTATTACAAAAATCGAACGATGTGCTCTTGGGATCAATCCAAAGTGAATCACACGTTCGTCTGAATAAGGTAGCTTTAGTGTAGCCGCTTTAATCGGGTCTACATCTCCAATCAAATCTGCTACAGAAACATCCGGAGTTGCCAATTTTTCTACATAACGATCTTCGCGGTGGAGCCAGGCTACTGGCGTCTTGTCTCCATGCTCTTTGATCATATCTAATGCAAAGCGAGAAAGCGGCTCTAGGGGATCATCGTTCAATTCAGAGCCTTTGATGACTGGAACGTATTCATCCAGTAATTTCACCATTAGCCTTGCGATTCTGGTTTTTGCCTGACCTCGAAGCCCTAAGAACAAAGTATTATGTCGACTAAGAATAGCGCGCTCTAAATCGGGAATCACCGTGTCTTCAAAACCAAGAATTCCTTCAAATACTTTTTCCTTGTTTTTGAGTGCACTGATGAGGTTTTTTCGGAGTTCATCTTTTACAGAGAGTGATTTATAATCAGATGCCTTTAAGTCACCGAGGGTTTTTATTTTTTTAATGTCCATAAATTTGTTGGATGGTTTGTAAGAATTATTTGCCGCTGAGCAAAGTAAGAAGCACTTTTAAGTTATTCAAATAAGTGTAAAGCGCTTAGGACTTTTGGCCTTGCAGACGATGTGATTCATAACAAGATTTGAGGGGAAATGTTTTATCGTTTGGGTACTTTGAATGGGCAGTAGAGGGCTGTAATGTTTGAGGTTAATATTCTAGGTTTCCCTACATTAGAGTATGTCCATCCCTGTTATTTCATCGAATCAAAAAATTAGCTGCACTAACGAGTCATTCGTTTTAGCATGATATTAGAATGTTACTTTGATATTAAAATTTCAGCTCATATCAGCCTTTGTTTTTATTTGCTCAAAATTGGACAAAATATTTCGTGGCAGTTGCGTTCTAAAAAGTACAAAGCTTATTTACAGATTTATTTTTTCTTAATACATAAAGGTTTGAAATCCTTTGAAAACAGTTTATATTCGCATCAAATTACAATAAAGTTCAGGATTGGAACCTGATCTAAAATCACCAAAAAAATTAACACATGAAAAATCTAAAGTATTTTATGGTATTCACGCTCATGATCGTCATGACGAGCTGTCTGGATATTATGGAAGAATTAACAATGAAAAAAAATGGAAGCGGAAAATATATTCTTACCCTAGACATGAGTTCCATGATGGAAGAGGGAATGAGGGATATGCTTAAAGGCATGGCGCAACAAGAGGGAGAAGGCGATTTTATGTCAGAGATGCCTTCTGAGATGGATACGATGATTTACTTCAACAATGCAGATGATACGCTAAAAGCAAAATTCCAACATCCTGAAATCCTAGAAAAAATTGCGATTCGTACTCAGATCAGTGAGTCAAAGGAATTGATGAAAATGACTTTTGCACTTGATTTTGATAAACTCAAAGAAGTGGATTACTTCTTAGCAGATCTGGATAAGTTGCAAGGTGACGGAGGTGGATTACCAGGCGTTGGCGGTGGAGGTGGTTTGTTTCCAACGGCTTCGGAGGACAATCCTTTATTCAAACTCAAAAAACGAAAACTGTCCAGGTCCATTCCAGAGAAGTCAGAAGACCTTAATATGGAAGGAGAAGAATTATCTATGATGAAAATGTTCTTCTCAGATGCAGCTTACACTACGGTATATAATATGCCTGGTAAGATCAAAAAGACTTCTATGAAGAACGCAGAAGTGGATGGCAAGCAAATCAAGATCGTAACTCCACTTATGGATATACTAGAAGGCAAAGCAGAAATTGGAGGTGATATTTGTTTTAAGCGTAGATAACGTCATTCGCTAATTATAAGAAAGCATTCCCTAAAAGACCCTTCTACTATCCAAAGTAGAAGGGCCTTTTTATTTACTCCTTATTCGCTCTAAAAACTACCTTCTCTACATGCTGCTAACACTACTTTTACAACCTCAATTAATGTAGACCAATAACACAAATCCATTTTTCAGCTATTATTTTGCAATTTATTTTTCTAAATGGTTAAATCTAAAAAATCTTACATAGCAAAAAATACATACAGCTTAACAAAGAGGTAATCAAACTCCTACACTTAGCGATTTTAACAAATTCAAATTACCTTATATTTCTTTCTACCCACCCTTCGAGCCATCTCTCCTTTAGTAAAATCTCCATTTGGCAAAATAGCACAACTTTTGTCAAACAGGGAGTATACCTCGCCGATACAACAACTTATTAGTAACCAAAAAACTGTTTGAACAAAGGGATTTTTCCTGAATTTAAATAGTACTATTACCATGAAATACAACCTAACCACTGAGAGCGAAAACACGCTCATGGAACACGTATATGCGTTCATCGATTCAAAGCTTCAGTTCATAAATTATCAAATAGATGCAGCTGTAAAAACCTTTGAAGTAAATGATTCCTTCTCTCCTGCATCATTCCAATTTCCACTTCATTCTTCTACTACTCGTTTTGAAAATGTATTAGCTTCTATAGAAATGCATTCAAAAATGAAAGGTAAGCTATTACTAATGCGCAGTAAGCTAGCAGATCACAACGCACAGTTGTCATTCGATTTATTGACCGAGAATAAATATATGGTCTATACCGAAAAGCGACTAATCAGCATGCTGGACTTTGTAGAAGAAGGAACCGAAGAAATCAGCTAGTAGAATATAAATATAATTGTATTGCTTGTTTGACTAACGCTAACAGATTATACAACTACTCTTCTTCTTCCATCCCACCTATTTTCTGCTCCACCCTATCTAATTTTTTATTCAAGAAATAATTACCACCCAAAAGTGAAATGGGTACGAACAGGTTAAGCGGCACATACAGCCAAAGCGACCATCGTACCCACTTCACATCCCAAAGAAAATAATACATGACTATAGCTATCAATGTCCGAATGGCCCACATCGTCAGCTTTTTTTTTCGATAAGCTGGAGTCATGAAATCTTCACCTCTGATCTCTTCCATCTTCTTCTGAAAATCATTTTTCATATTTTATGTTTCTAATATCTACTTGGATGATTCCTTTTAGACAGATTATAAAATTCCTTTCGGAACAATCTTCCGAGTCCAGGTCTTAAATCTTTTCTTTTTGCTAACCTTGTCGTCTGGATTAAAATCCTTCGTAATTCTCCAGGAGTTCTCCGGTTTGAATTCTTCTTCTATTCCTTTTAAAACGTTCGCTGTTACTTTCTCGGAATGAATAACGGTGATGCATTCCGTATTCAAATTGGCTGACCTTGGATCTAAGTTAAAGGTCCCTATCACCGTTACTTTTTCATCGACGACCATTGTCTTTGCATGAAAACCAAAAATAGGCGTGAAATCCAACTGCTCTTGCAAATCTCTAGTCATAATTCGATAACGCTCTGCGGCATCAGGACGAAATTCATAAATTTCTACACCAATTTTCAAAAGGTCTTTTCGATTTCTCAAATAGCCATTGAAAGCTTCCAGGTTATCTGTGGAGGCAAGGCTGTTGGTTAGAATTCGTACGCGAACACCTTTATCAATAGCTGCTTTAAATAAACCTCTGGAAAGTTCCGTCGTTATCAAATATGGACTTTGAATGTCTAAAGTAGTGGTTGCAGTTTTTACTAAAGCGATCAGTGCATCTGTTGACCGACCACCTCCGCCCAAGCCTCTCTTTGTATCATTTTTTCCAGGAATGTCAGAAACAAAAGTAACACTATCTACCCAAGCCAATTTTCCAGAGCTTTGTAAATCACTAAACGAATTTGGCAGGTTTTCGATGCGATCTCTAATCTGTGGCCAGAAGTTGTAAGGATTACAAGCGTACTCATGAAGCCTATTGTAGCTATTGCTTAACTCCGTTTTAGAAGTTTCCTCATCTACCAAACTACGCGCAGGAACGGACAAACTGTCTGTCCAAAATTCATTAAAGGATTCCTGTATTTCTCCTGACACGCCACCAAGCAATAATACATCTCGATCTCTGAAATTATATTCATGATCGTAATCAAAATATTCATCTGCGATATTCCGCCCTCCGGTGATGACTACTTTTCCATCGACAATGAAAGTTTTGTTGTGCATTCGTTGGTTGGCAGAGCGAAATTCCGTTGTAAGCTTTTTTACTTTTTGGAGTACGTTCTTTCCCAAATTCAATCCGGGGTTGTAAACTTTGATGCTGATATTTTCATGGGCATCCAGAACCAGCAAATCTTCTATGCCAGCGTCCAGCATAATATCGTCTACAAGTATTCGCAACTTCACTCCGCTATCAGCAGCACGAACAATGTAGTCGCAAGCAATCAAACCAACGTTGTCTGTAGAAAAAATAAAGTATTGAATATCTATGGTTTTCTCTGCGTATTCAGAAAACCAGGCGCGACTTACTAAAGACTCTCCCCCATCTTCGAGGACATAAACGCCTGTTTTACTTTTCATGACAGTCTCGTATGGAGCCAGGGCTTTGCTCAAAGAGGTGGTATCTACACGGTGGATCTTTGCACAAAAATCAGTGGTGACCGCTTCCGTAGTTTTCTTATCGTTTTTACAACTAAATAGTACGAGTAGAAAAAGAAATATCAAGTGACGCATTTGTATACTTTTTGGTAAATATACAGAATAAAGCTACCTGAGCAAATACAGCAATATCATGAAAACCAACGTTCCTTTAAATCCTTGTAACGCGTCCTTCCAATCGGCAGTCTTTCGCCATCTGACATGACCAAGTGATACTTAGATCCGGGTTCTACTGTAATCTCTTTTGCTTCTGTCATTTTTGCTAAATAGGACTTATGAATGCGTTCAAAATGATCTGGTAAAAGCACTGTTAGATTTTCCAGTGATTTGTTGTGAATTTCTATGGAGCCATCTTGCAAACAGAGTTCTGTATAGATCCCAGCTCCTTTGATGTATTTGATATCCGCTATGTTTATCAGGGTTTGTTTTCCTCTTTTTTTCACTGCTAGAAACTTAATATTTTTATCATCGTCATCTTTCCTTTGTATTCGACTACAAGCTTTTGCCAAACGAGCTTCGTCAAAAGGCTTGGGTACAAAATCCAATACGCCGTATTCAAAAGCTCGGATTGCTTTTTCTTTATAAGCGGAAATAATGATTGTATGAAAAGATTCTGCGACAACAGATTCCAGAACATCAAAGCCATCTAAACCATTTAGATTTAAATCTAAGAATAACAAATCAATAGAATGCTCCTTGATGTATTTCTGTCCTTCGTCCAAAGACTCACATAGTTGAATTTGCTCAATTTCGTTTCCGAAAATAGAGCTTACCATTCTTTGAATTCGTCGCGCAATACGAGCCTCATCTTCTATTATTAATACGTGCATAATTTTCTTTTTTCGTTCGTAGAATGCTGAAGCATTCCACTGAGTCAGCTTGTGGCCTCCCGGCCACTAAAAAAATAATCTTATAAAAATCAAAAAAAGTCGCAGATAATTCCAAAATCATCAGACGAGCTTTTTCACCCCATGAGCTATTTAAAAAGCAGTATCCGCATCTCCCACCCATAGTCCCGTCTTTCAGATTCCAACTGCCACTTATCACCATAACTCTCTTGCAGTCTTGACTTTATGTATTTAGACCCAGTACCATCCTTCAAGTTAGTAAACTGCTCTGACTCCAGAGGTCTATTCTTAGCATGCGTTTGTAGACAGTATTCCTTTGACGTAGGAGTATTGTTATAGATTAGTCGAAAAAGTATATTTCCAGATTCATCAGGCAAGCTATGGGTAATGCCATTTTCCACAGCAGTATGAATAATTGCTGGAGGAATGATTTCGTTTGGATCAATACCTTCCTCCTCCCATCGGTAATTTATTTCTTTACGGAAGCGCATTACGCGGAGGTGGTTTTTACAGAGTTTTATTTCTTGATTTATTGGGATCAGTTTATAATCTGCAATTTGATTTAAAACCTCAAACTCACCTGCTAGTGCGTGAATAAACTGCACCCCTTCTTTTGGTGATTCTTCTACCCAATCAATTAAAGAAGTCAAGGTATTCATTATAAAATGTGGGCGAATGTTTTTCTTTAATAATTCATTTTTCAAACGTTCTGATTTCACTAAGGATGCTTCATATGCTTTTCGTTCTTCCGATCTTTTTAAGGTTAGCAAATAAAACATTAATAACAATATCATTACAAAACCAATGAAGAGACTGATGTCAAAAGCAGAGACAAAAGGGACATCATAGAAAAATGGAAAAGAAGGCAGCAATGCTGATATTATCAAACCAATCAAAATAATCAGCGCTCCCTTTTCTTTTTTGTAAACAGCATAGGCAACTAATAAAATAGAAACGCCCCACATCATTCTGTCATTGGCCCATGCGCTGTAATCATAGGAATAGTCGTAATAATACTCAATTCCAATAATTCCTAAAACAATAATTCCTGATATTACCTTTTTCCAGGAAATGGAAAACTGAATCATAAAATACAGCGGAATTAACAGGGCAATCGAATTATGCAAATAGCCAATTATATCCAATCGCGTTCGCTGAAATTCATAAGGATAAGCATAATAATATTTGAGGTACTCCATCAATATTAAAGCAAAAAATAATAGACATATAATTCCAAAAATAAAAACGGAATACTCTTTTGGCTGCTGGTAGAATAAAAAGAAAAAATAAATAGCGGCCATTAAAAAAACGCCCGCAATCAAAAACAAATATTTGACGATATGAAGTGG
>JBGCDT010000587.1:0-2922 GCA_045105695.1 Saprospiraceae bacterium
CCCATCACGGCCATTCCTAAACCTCCGGTATCCATCATTTGAATAGAAATCTTATTTTTACGGTCACCATAATCTACTTCGTATGTGGAAATTTTCATTCCCCCCATTTCGTTGTTAGAACCCTCTCCTTTGTCCATCTTAGAAAGGCCTGCAACTTCATCAGGAAATAGAGCCTTCATATCTCGGAAGGAAACAATTTCTATATCGCTGTTAACAGAGTCACCAACACCTGATACGATGTCTTTTATGGAATTTTTTAAATCTTCAGATCCACCTTCGATTCCTTCGAAAGCCTCGTCAATGGATTTATTGACTTCGTCTGCAATTCGTTCAGAAGAGGTTGGTGCAGGTTCGGGTTTCTTTGGTTCGGAGCCGCAGGATTGTAAAATTGAGATTACAAAAAGTACAACTAGAGGGAAAAGCAGTTTTTTTTTTTTTGTTTATTTTAAGTTTTGTAGAAGTATTGTTATATAAATAGAACACCAATCAATTTAGCCAACTAAAATCGTCCTTCTTGGAATTCCTAGATCAACAGCGAAGAATAAACGACTAAATATATATGACCTAAGCTTTCGCTTTAAAAGCAGAAATCGCATTCACTGTAAAGTCAGACAGAACAAGTTTTCCACTCATCCCAGCTCTCTCGCTCAGTAGTTGATCCCAGTTTTCAGTCCCTTCCCAAAATACTTTTTTCAGCATAGACATGGCCTCTGGGTTTGACTTGACCAGCTTTTGCAAAAGCACCTCAATGGCTTCGTCCATTTCCGCTGCGCTTTCATAAACACCGGCATAAAGTCCTCTATCCTTCGCCCACTCCGCTGAACGCCAGGACGTTGCATCTATCGCTAATTGCGACATGGCAGAAGTTCCAATCTTTCGCTCCACCGCAGGTCCTACAACAAAAGGACCAATCCCCACTGCTAACTCACTGAGTTTCACGCTCGCAAATTTTGTAGCAAAACAATAATCCACCGCCGAAGCCACCCCTACTCCGCCACCTACGGCCTTCCCTTGCACGCGACCTACAATGAGCTTTGGACATTTACGACAAGCGTTTATCACATTAGCAAAACCCATGAAAAAATTATAGCCTACCTCTTCATTTGGGATAGAAGACAATTCATCAAAAGATGCTCCCGCGCAAAAGGTTCGGTCGCCCTTGCTTTTTAATAACAATACTTTTACATGGTCATTATTCCCTGCGTCAGTTATCGCTCCTGCTAATTCTGCAAGCAGCTTTCCTGGTAATGAGTTATGAGAAGGATGGAAAAAAGTAATAGTGGCAATGCCGTTTTCGACTTGTGTTTCGACGGAGCCGAGTTGTGTTTTATCGTTCATTTTTGTTTTTGTTTTACGTGCAGCTCGCGGTGCAATTTAAAAGTTGCGCTGCGAGTTCTGCTTCTTTGAGAAAGATGCTTTAGACGAATTATTCTCCGTCCTTAAGTTTATCTTTCAATTTTTCGATTTCTCTTTCCTTGGCTTTTAGCTCCTGATCCATCTGAAAGTTCTTTTTCTTTTGTTCCCAGTTTTCAGACCAGTTGTCTTCTGAAAGCGCTTTTTGCTTTTTGTATTCTTTTACGAAAAAGTAGATGATGGTAACTGGTATTAGAATTAGGAGGAGACGGATTAGGAAAGCCATAGCATTTATTTTTTATTTAATAATTTTAAATTCAAACCTCCCGCCCCACCTGATCCACCATCCTCAGCAAATCCGGCATTCGATACTTCCCACTCATTCGACGTATAAACTTACAAGCATCATCTGGACCTATACCTGCCGAAGTAATATACAAAGGCTTCTGACTCTCCCCTCGTAACAATGCTCTTACAAACTTCTCATTTTGGTGAAAACTAGACTTAGCCACTCCAATCACTGGTACTTTTTCTTCAAGAGACTTATACAAATAAGCACCCAATCCCGCTTTCCCATTATCATCCAAAACGACAAATCCGTCTATCACAATGTATTCCACCTCTTTTAAATTCACCGTTTTCAACAGACTCAGAATACAAGGCAACTCTCGCTTATAAAAAGACCCGGGTTCATATTCCGCTATTCCTTCCAAGGTCTCTGTAAGAATTTTCAAAGGAGTTGCATCCTCCCAATTTTGAAAACACAGACAGGCCGTTTTCGCTTTGTCCTCAAAGTAATAAGTATCAAAAGCTAAGATCACAAGTTAGGCTTGATCTAGTTTTTTAACCATCGTCAATATCGTAGCAATCGCAACTGTCTCACCCGTCTCATCATACACATCTACCAGAAATTTCACAATACCTTTTGCAATATCTTCCGCTTCTCGTTTCTCCTGATCTACCTTTTCTTTTACCGTAAATTTCACTCCTATGGTCGCTCCTGGATAAACAGGTTTTGTGAATCGGCAATCCTCTATTCCGTAGTTCAATAATACCGGTCCTTTCTTCGGATCGACGAATAAACCAGCTGCTTTCGACAACACAAAGTAGCCATGCGCCACTCGCTGCTCAAAGATGGTTCCATCCAATGAAGTCGCATCAACATGTGCGTAGAAATTATCACCACTTACGTTTGCAAAATTACTGATGTCCGATTCTGTAACGGTATGTTTCGCAGTGAAAACCGTTTCTCCGATTTCCAATTCCTCAAAATGCTTTCGGAAAACATGAACTGGCTTTTCCGTCTGACGAGCACCTACTTGGAATACATTTGTTACTGCCGTGATCATCGTTGGGTGTCCTTGCACAGCCGTCCGCTGCATGTAATGTTTCACACCACGCATACCGCCCATCTCTTCGCCACCGCCTGCTCTTCCTGGACCACCATGAACCAACTGCGGCATCGGCGAACCATGTCCCGTACTTTCTCCAGCACTCTCTCTGTTCAGTATCAAAATACGTCCGTGATGAGAAGCAGCGCCTAGTACATACTCTCTGGCAATGTCTTCA
>JBGCDT010000588.1:0-5809 GCA_045105695.1 Saprospiraceae bacterium
TGAAAATAATGTGCGCCAAATAGTGCAATTGCACTTCCAATTACTCCAATAATAAAATTTAAAAAGTTTACTAACAAAATTATACTCTTGAACTAAGGACATTTTATCTGTCTCAAATTCGTGTAAATTAGACTTGATGAATTCTCCAATAATTTTTGAATCGTGTTTCAACGTAGTAAAAGATTTATCTGAAATAATATCTTTCACTCGCTTTACTATTTCATTTTTCGAATTCTTTATTCTTAAGTTAGTTCTAACATCTGTCGCAACCGAGTTAACAAATGGAATAAATGATTCTTCACTATTTTGATATTCCAATGAAGGAGCAAAACTTAAAATTTGGATTTTGAAATTTTCAGATAATATTTCCTTTTCTTCTAGCGTGAACTTATCACTATTACAAGCTATATTAACTAAAAAAAATAGAAATAAAATAATTGTATGTGGCTTATTTTTTTTCATCTTTAATGACTGAGAACATTTGTACATATCTAACTCAAATCTCCATTTGCTCGAAAACATAACAATCACCCAAAGCAAAACCCAAGTCCCCAACCTACCCTGCCCATCCACCACTTCCCCCCCATCATCCTTCACCTGCAACTTCAAAATATTCCCCATATGATAACAAGTCCGGCAACGCGCCTCATAAGAATCTTTCTCCCCAAGCACCACCGTCGCATCCTCCGTAGTCGTTCTGTAAGAATGCGTCGCCAGATTTCCACAGTGGCTACAGATCGCATGCACCTTAGTAATGTACTCCGCTACGGCCAATAAATTAGGCATCGGACCAAAAGGCTTTCCTCTGAAATCCATATCCAAACCGGCAACGATCACCCGAATTCCTCGGAGCGCCAACTGCTGACAAACCTCCGGCAAGTCTTCATCAAAGAACTGCGCTTCATCAATTCCCACAACACTTACGCCTTCTGAGAGTTGTAATAAGCGACTGGATTTTTCCACAGGTATAGATAGAATAGAATTGGAATCGTGAGAGACGACCTTTTGTTGATCGTAGCGGGTATCGACTTTGGGTTTGAAGATTTCAATTTTTTGATTGGCGATCTTAGCGCGTTTGATGCGGCGGATGAGTTCCTCCGTTTTCCCTGAAAACATAGATCCGCAGACGACTTCGATCCATCCTGCTCTTTGTCCTTTGAAATGTGGTTCTAAAAACATAAAGTGTAGTTGTAGACGTTAATTTTAAACTGCTTTGCTTGACTGCAACAAAAGTAGTAATTTCGGGGCTGAATTTTGATAATGATTGAATTTGAACTTAGCTCTTTATGACTTTTAACTATTAACAGTTAACTTCCTTCGAGCGCGTTTCTAAATGTGAATCAAGCGAAGTCAATAGTTGAATGTCAACAGTTAAATTTTACACAGCATTGAGCGAAGTTAATAGTTAAATGTCAACAGTTAAAAGTTAGTAAACTTATGAATCTTAAAGAAGCTAAAATAATGTTGGAGAAGATCAATCGCTTGTACGATAGCATGACCATCGACTCTAAGATTGATCCTTTTGAGCAAGAGCTGATGCTGAGCTACATCAAAAAAATGTATGTGGCCTTTTCAGCAAATGGAGAACCTTTGAATGTAGTGCCTTCCAGAAAGCAGGAAGTGAAGCAGCAAACTACTGTAGAAGAAAAACCAAAACCAAAGGTCATCCGACGAGTAACCGTTGATCCGCCAACGCCAGTTGCACCTCCACCTGCGCCAGCTCCTGAGCCTACGCCAGAACCGGAGGAAATTGAAATCGCAGAGGACATCACCGAAGAAGTCATCACACCAGCTCCTGCTCCAAAGCCAAAACCTAAGCCGGCTCCCAAGCCCGCTCCAACTCCTCCCCCTGCGCCGCCCGTCTCTAAGGCAGCGCCAGCAAACGAAGAAGTGGAAGAACTTTTTGAAGATGCAGGAGGAAAGGAATTGTCTGAACGTTTGGCCTCTCTTCCTATCCGTGATCTCACAAAGGCAATGGGCCTCAACGAGAGAATCCTAACCGTCAACGAACTCTTCGGAAAAGACCAGCAAGCTTTTACCACTTCTATGAATGTCATGAATACGATGGGCAGTTTTGATGAAGCTAAAAAGTTTCTAACAGAGTGTGCACAGAAGTATGATTGGACTGCGGGAAATAAGAAAAAGAAAGCGAAGGTGTTTATTAAATTGGTTCGGAGGAGGTATAAGTAATTCAACTATTAACCTTTGACTATTAACTGTTAACTTCCTTCGGACGTGTTTCATACGCGAACAGATCGAGTAATTAGTTAATAAATTCCACAAAGAATCGAGCGAGGTTAATCGTTAACAGTCAACAGTTAAAAGTCAAAAAAACATGAAAAAAATAGCAGTATTCACATCTGGAGGAGATGCACCTGGGATGAACGCATGTGTGAGAGCAGTGGTCCGTATGGCTTTGAGCAAAGGGATTTCGGTCTGTGGCATTATGCGGGGTTATGAAGGGATGATCGAAGGAGATTTTATAGAAATGAATCGACGGTCGGTGAGTAACATCATTCAGTTGGGAGGAACCATTTTGCAGTCTGCAAGAAGCGAACGATTTAGAACGAAGGAAGGAAGAGCGCAGGCTTTTGAGAATTTGAAAAAAGAAGGAATTGATGGCGTGGTGGCCATTGGTGGGGATGGAACATTTACCGGAGCGCATGTTTTCATGCAAGAATATGATATACCTTTCGTCGGAATACCGGGTACTATTGATAATGATTTGTACGGGACAGATTTTACGATTGGCTATGATACCGCAATTAATACTGCGATGGCTGCTATAGATAACATTAAGGATACGGCCAACGCGCATAACCGTTTGTTCTTTGTAGAGGTCATGGGTCGAGATGCTGGTTTCATAGCAATGCGGGCTGGAATTGCAACAGGAGCAGAGGCAGTACTCGTACCAGAAACGCCTACAGAGATTGACAACCTAATGGAACTTTTAGAGGAGAACTTCAAACAAAAGAAAACAGCCAGCATTATTATCGTAGCTGAAGGAGATGACGCTGGGGGGGCTTTCAAGATCGCAGAACAGGTGAAAGAACGCACTGATAATTTTGACATCAGAGTAACGGTACTTGGACACTTGCAACGAGGCGGGCGACCGACCTGCATGGAAAGAGTACTCGCTAGTCGACTAGGAGTAGAAGCTGTAAAAGCATTGTTAGATGGGAAAAGATCTGTGATGGTTGGACAAGTTCATAAGGACATTGTGTATACTCCTTTTGGTAGTGCAATCAAACACAACGATAAACTGAATCCTATTTTATTAGAGATGGTAGAAATACTTCACTAAGGAGTTTTTTCTTTCTGCAAATAGCCTTTTAGAAAACAAAAAACCATTTAATATTCCATGAGCCCCAACAAAAAAGCTACTCTCCTGGATCGCATCCGACTACCTCTGTTTTTCCTTTTCTTGATTTGGAGTATTCATTTCTTACAAGTTGTAATGAATTGGAAATTAGGTTTCCTGGGCATTCTCCCTAGAGAGTTTCATGGGTTGAAAGGTATTTTCTTTGCTCCTCTGATTCATGCTGACCTTAAGCATTTGGTTAATAACAGCATTCCGTTTTTTGCGCTGAGTAGCATCATTCTTTATTTCTATCCACGAGTAGCCGTCAATAGTTTTGTTAGGATTTATTTATTTACCGGTATAATGGTTTGGCTGATTGGGAATTATTTCTTTTGCGGATTGGAGTATGGTCATGGTTGTAATAGTTATCACATTGGCGCGAGTGGGGTGGTGTACGGGCTAGCTACTTTTATCATGGGAACTGGGATTTTTCGACGAAATATAAAGTCTATCGTTCTCGCCCTGATTGTCCTTTTTTATTATAGTGGGATGTTCATGGGTATTCTTCCTAGAGAGGAAGGTGTTAGTTGGGAAAGTCATTTGTATGGCGGCATTGTTGGACTGTTGGTTGCTTGGTATTATCGTTATGATTTGGAAAATGATGAAGTTCAAAAAGCACCTTCTTGGGCAAGCGAAGAAGTTGAAGGCACTTACTTTCTACCTAGAGACACCTTTGAAATGACCAAGTGGGAAAAACGTCAACAACAAAACAAACAACCACGAAGAAACAACTGGACCTCTACCAAATAGCGCTTCACTTCCTTCAAATAAAAATCTGCCGAACAACACGAAGTCATCCGGCAGAGCGTATTATCTTCAATAACAATTAGTCCACAAGCAAATTAAACCGACGAGTAGCCAGCACTTGTTTTTCGTTTCTTAGTTGCAAAAAATAAATACCTGCGTCCATATCTATTTCACTCCAATCAATTTGTACTTCTTTAGCATTACGACCTTCCAAGCCTCTCTCATAAACCATTCGACCTAACGTATTCGTCACAAGGATTACTAAATCTTTTGTGTCAACTTCATCCGTCCATCGTAGCGTCGTTACATCCTTCGTATAACCTGGGTTTGGAAATAATAAAAACTGATCAGATGTAAAACTAACATTCGCAACAACAACACCTGAGTATTCAAAATCTCCGTTGAAATCCACTTGCTTTAAACGATAATAGTTTTCACCAAAGAAAGGATCCTCATCTACGTAAGTGTATTGTTGAATATCATTCGTTGTACCGTTTCCACGCACTTGTTCTATTGGCGTAAACGCCCTTCCATCGGTACTATGTTCTACAATAAAATAGTCATTATTCTCTTCGGAGGCTGTTGCCCAATCCAGTATAATTTCTGAATCTATTGTATTTGCTGAAAAGCGAAGTAATTCTACTGGCAACGGAGCTGTAGGATTATGAACAGAGAGTTCAAAAGCACCTCCTATAGTAGAGTTATAGTTATGCACACGAATATAAACCGTTTCATTGGCCAGCCCTTCTTCTTCAAATAACAGAATCTTACCTCCTAAATTATAACCACTTCCGAACTCATTACAAGCAACTTCTGTCAGATTATCACAATCACCTTTGTAAAGTGTCAATACCGGTTTAACAACTAAATCCTCAGATCCTTTGGAATTAATAACCAATTCGCCAGAGGCAGGTACATCCACTCTAAACCAGATATCTCTGCCTTGGTAAATCCCACAAGTTGGAGCATCTCCATCGACTGAATTAGAAGCATACCTATTTGTATAAGTCAAAAACTCCTCAGTCAAATTCTCTCCATCTAATGGTCTAGCTTCAGCACAAAAATCCTGACTAGGTTCCAAAACTAAAATATCAAATGTCCCTCCCAAGTCATCTCCATCTGCATATACACGTATGAAAACTTCCTCTCCTGCGAGATCCTCGTCGTTATAAATGATTTCCGTTTCTGAATAAGAACTGGAGCAGGTCAATTCCTTGAGGTCGTTGCAAGTTCCGCTGTAGAGAACAAGCACTGGCTCTATATCTTCGGATTTTGCATGTACAATCAGATCACCCGATGCTGGTACTATTGTTTTAAACCAGACATCTGCATCTTCAAAATCACCGCAGGCCTCTCCTACTTGTCCAGACGTTTTTCCATACCGATTACTAAAAGTACTATGATCGAAGTAGCCTTTTTCATTTGTCAACGTAATAGCATTGTTACAATTTTCATTGACAGGTCTCTCTGCTTGATAAATACATAGCTCGAAATCTCCTTCATTGTTTGAGTTTCCTCTAGTTACACTAATAAACAACTCCTCTCCAGCTAATGATGAATCATCAATAGCCATAGAAAGGTGACCGGTTCCAGGTTCTAATTCATTAGTACAATCATAGTAGGTGAATGAACCACAAGTCCCTTTGTACAATGTAATGGCAATGATTGGATTTATATTAGTTTTAGCTTGTATTGCCAAAA
>JBGCDT010000589.1:0-3361 GCA_045105695.1 Saprospiraceae bacterium
ATAATGGATCATTGTTAAAAACATTGGTCCCAACAAAATTATTTGTATTTGGATAGTTTGCATTGCTGAATACCAATTGTAAAGAATTAGCATTAAAAGTAGCTTTTGCAGCAAGCTCCGTTAAGATATCCGCATTGCTCACAGTACTACTCGAGTTGTTCATATTATCCCAGAACAGATTATAGAGCAACTTTGTATGCACGCCTGCACCAGAGCTTGTAATCGCCCCTCCCCCTGAAGTGCTTGAGTTCTTAAAAAAAGTACAATTAATTATAGAATCTGCTGGAGAAGCAATGAACATGCCGCCACCTTTTGTTGAAATATTTTCGCTAAAAAGGGAGTTAGAAGTATTACCCAAACTGGCCATTGTGTAAATGCCACCTCCATTAGTAGCCGAATTCGCATAGAATACTGAGTGAATAATGTTGTATTTACCTCCGTCAACATGTAGGCCAGCACCCTGCTTCGCTACATTTGTTGTAAAAACATTGTTTCTTAAATCTATCGTACTAGCCTCACTAAAAATGGCACCACCAAATTCGTCCGCCTCATTCTCAACAAAAGAACAGTTAGAAATCGTTAATTGAGAAGACCAACTAAAGAGCCCAGCTCCATTATTTCTTTCTATATTCTGCCCTTCCACAACAATACTTACACTCTGGTCAGCATACCCATTTTTTATCGTAAAACCATCAATCACTGTGGTATCCTTGACTGCGACTAAAATATGATGAATATCATCAGTAAGATCGTTTGTGGTACCATTGATATCTCCACTAAGTATGCTAGGATTTGCTAAAAGAACAGAAGTTGTTCTTTGAGCCAGACTTACTTCATTACCGAAAAAACCGCCGATGATTACAATTTTGTCTTTTAAGGTAAAAGCAAAGTCTCTACTATTCGCCCCTCCTGTACTACTTGTTGGATACGCATCGGGTAAATAGGTTCCTCCTGCTACCCATACGGTATCTCCCTCAATAGAAGCATCTATCATAGCTTGCAAATCTGAAGAAGCATTAATCCACGAGCTTCCATCGGCAAGACCATTGGATACCTCTTTAACATATCTTTTGGTAGCTGAGACTGGAGAAAAAGCTACAGTCAATAGTAGAATCAAACAAAGGACTACTTTTGAAAGGGTAGCTAATAGCCTCTGAAAAGCAATAGCATCAGGATTTATATTGTAATATTTCATACTAATACACTTTAATTGATTAGGCATATTTATAATTTGAGATCAGTAGGGTACCTAATTCTAGAATAGGGTTAGTCTTTCTTTGTACTGAGTAGTATTTTTTCACTTTCGGGCTTAAACCTTGCCATGTAAAGGGTCAATTCTTTAAGGACTTGGAGCTTACTGTCTAATACATGTGGGGCATGAATTACCGGTTTCCCATTTATCATTTTTGAAATTTCTGGGTCGGTGTAACAATACGTATAGAAGGTATTTTTAAGAACAATGTTCATATCAAAAATGGCATTATATGTAACCATTGCTTTGACAACTAAATCCTTATTGACCTCATTTTGACTATATAAATTAATCATATACCAAAATGCTTTTTTCAGCTCTCTATTTTGAATGTACTTCATAGTTGCAAGCCATTCGTAACTCTCTGGGTAAATAGAAACTCGATAAACCGAATCTTCTAAAATGCGTTTGGCCTCAGGGCTAATATGAACTGAGTCATTTATAATGGAAATCCCTCCATCAGTAAGTTGCTCTATCCAGGTGTAGTCTGTTGTATCAGATAAAGTCTGTTGCCCAAGTGTGCTCATACTAATTGTGCAGAGAAGTAAAGTTATAAAGAGTGTTAGTTTCATGTTTTGATAGATTTTCAATTAGCTATATTACTTACAAGGTTTACTGAGTAGATAAAGCCTCAATTTTGGATTCAAGACTTTCAAACCTTTTTTCTGTTTGCTTAAACTTTTCTTGGAAATTTTTAAGGATCTTCAAATAGTCACCATTATGAATCCCTACAACAGTATTGACCATAATAGGACCTTCATTTTCATTGTTTTCCCAAGAACGGCCCACCGCTAATTTGAAATCTTCTATGGTCATATCACGTTCGTTTTTGGCCACACCATACCCAGGCGTTTCTAGGTTTGCCACGATATAATCTCCAGAATGAACAGGGCCCATAATATTAGCTGGGATTTGCCCCATAAAAGCCACATTTTGACCCAAATGAGATTTACCTTCTGGGGGGGTATTGCCTAAAACAATTGGATGATGAGAGACCACCATAATTTGTTCTGCATTAGACAGGTCTTTGGTAATTTTACCGCCCTTTATTGAAACTATATCGCCAGGATTGATAAGCTCTTTTGGATCAAATTTCTCTAGCCACTCTGCATAATCACCAGCACTAGAAGTATATTCTACACCGATACGTCTATACGACATAACAGCAGCATCCGTGAGCGTGCGAAAGTGATACTCTCCATGTTTTGGATCTTTCACTGCACTATAAAAAGCTCCATAAAGCTGTTTTAGAAAAAATGGGTTTAAATAATTCTGACTCCAATCTGTAACAGACTGAGCCTTTATCGCTCCCATTTGTTGATTATCTGAATCCGAAAATCGAATGAACTCATTTTCATTATTTAGGGGAGTAAATGGAGAAGGGTCATCAAGGCATAAATTGGGTACCCCCCAAAACGAAAGGCTCTCAATATCATAATCCTTTAAACCCAGGTTTAAACTTTCTAAGGTAACTTCAGGTATTTTTGGGACTAAAGTACGTGCAGATAGAAACGTGATTTTTCCGAAATCAACAATTGGCACCCAACTAAAGTCTCCTGATATTTCAGGCAAATTCACGGGTAGACCGAGTGCGTTGTTAAAATATGTAAGAATAACATTTCCAATAGAAACGGCAATTCCTGCAACCATTTTAACGCTCTCCACGCCTACATCTATCATGATGTCTTTCAAAATGTCAAGCTTACCTAGTGGATCGAATCTAAGTAAATTTTTGATTTGTTCTACTTGAGTTTGCGTTAGAGCAGTTGGTATATCGGGTAAAATATAGGCAGACTTCTTTTTACCTAGCCGTATGTTTATACCATCAGCTTTACCTTGGTTGGTATTATGAAAAGATGCAATAAAACCTCCTGTATTGGTATTTACTTCTGAAACATTGGCTGCTACATTGAATTGTCCATTAATATTGGCCCCACCTTGGGTAACCGAAAGGGCGTTATTGAGGGTAGAGGTTCCACCCACCGTTAAGTTAGAACCTATATTGGCGGTAGTTCCAACAGAAAGACTTCTACTCAATGTAGCATTGTTTCCTGCATAAAAAGTACCCGACGCTGAAAGGTTTCCACCTACAGAAGCACTTCCACCAAG
>JBGCDT010000590.1:0-7534 GCA_045105695.1 Saprospiraceae bacterium
GGCAGTAAGCATTATTTAACTAGAATTTTCAAATACAAAAAGTAAATAAAATGAGTAAAATTATTGGGATTGATTTAGGAACAACCAACTCATGTGTGGCCGTAATGGAAGGCAACGAGCCCGTAGTTATTCCTAATGAAGAAGGGAGAAGAACAACTCCTTCTGTAGTAGCCTTCATGGACAACGGCGAACGTAAGACAGGTGACCCTGCCAAGCGTCAGGCAATTACGAATCCTGGTCGTACCATTTCTTCTATCAAGCGTTTCATGGGAAGCCGATACACTGAGGTAAAGAACGAAGCGGACTTGATGTCTTATAAAGTAGTAAAAGGTGACAACGATACTGTCCGTGTGGACATCGATGGTCGTATGTACACGCCACAGGAACTTTCCGCTATGGTTCTTCAGAAGATGAAGAAAACAGCTGAGGATTTCCTAGGAACAGATGTAACCGAAGCTGTAGTGACAGTACCTGCGTACTTCAATGACTCTCAGCGTCAAGCAACTAAAGAAGCAGGTGAGATCGCTGGTCTTAGCATCAAGCGTATCATTAATGAGCCTACTGCGGCGGCATTGGCTTATGGTATGGATAAGCAGAACAAAGATATGACCATCGCGGTATATGACCTTGGTGGTGGTACTTTCGATATATCTATTTTGGAATTAGGAGAAGGTGTCTTTGAAGTGAAATCTACGAATGGTGATACACACCTAGGTGGAGACGACTTTGATAGAGTAATCATCAACTTCTTAGCAGATACTTTCCAGCAGCAGGAGAACATGGACTTGCGTAAAGATCCTATGGCGCTACAACGTTTGAAGGAAGCTGCGGAAAAAGCAAAGGTTGAACTATCTGCTTCTACGGAAACAGAAATCAACTTACCATATATAACAGCTGCTGACGGAGTGCCTAAGCACTTGGTTGTGAAATTGTCTCGTGCAAAGTTTGAGCAATTAGCAGATACCTTAGTACAGCGTACCTTGAAGCCATGTGACCAAGCATTGAAAGATGCAGGTTTGGATAAGAACGAAATCGACGAAGTAATCTTAGTAGGTGGTTCTACACGAATCCCTCGCATCCAACAAGCAGTAGAAGAATTCTTTGGCAGAAAGCCGAACAAGTCTGTAAACCCAGATGAGGTTGTTGCTATCGGAGCTTCTATCCAAGGTGGTGTGTTAAGTGGAGATGTAAAAGATGTATTACTGTTAGATGTAACGCCACTTTCTTTAGGAATCGAAACTATGGGTGGTGTATATGATGTCGTTATCGAATCAAATACAACTATTCCTACGAAAAAATCTAAGACCTATTCTACTGCTGCAGACAATCAGCCTTCTGTTGAGATTCACATCTTGCAGGGAGAACGTCCAATGGCAAATCAAAACCGATCGGTAGGACGATTCATCTTAGATTCTATTCCACCAGCACCTAGAGGTGTACCTCAAGTCGAAGTAACTTTTGACCTTGATGCAAACGGTATCCTGAATGTTTCTGCAAAGGACAAAGGAACAGGGAAGGAACAAAACATTCGTATCGAAGCTTCCACTGGTTTATCCAAAGAGGAAATCGAAAGAATGCGTACCGAAGCAGAAGCAAATGCAGAATCTGACAAAGCGACTCGTGAAAAAGTAGAGAAGGTGAACGCTGCTGATTCTTTGATTTTCCAAACGGAGAAGCAAATGAAGGAATTCGGAGACAAGATCCCTGAGGACAAAAAAGGCCCTATCGAAACTGCATTAGCAGATTTGAAAGAAGCACATAAATCTGAAGATCTTGCTAAGATTGATGCTGCTACTGAAGCGATGAACACGGCTTGGGGTGCTGCTAGCGAAGACATGTACAAAGCAACTCAAGAAGCAGGTGCAAATCCAGAAGGAGCAACCGCTGACGCAGGTACAGAAAACGCTGGAACAGACACAAACGATTCTACTGCTGATGATGTAACGGATGTAGAGTATGAAGAAGTAGATGACGCTAAGTAATTGATTATCGGCTGTTTAACGGTCGGTTTTAATGATAATGAGAAGCTCTGCCCTTTTTGGGCGGGGCTTTTTTTTAAAGGTAGATGAGGTGGATTGGGTAGATAAGGTGGATGAGGAAGTCCAAGCCTTATGGTTTTATAATACATTAAACACCTAAGTATTCAGGGTGTGTTTTCAATCTTCAATTTGAAGGAATGAATCCGCCTTATCGCAAAACAAATACTAAGAGAGCCCCATCTGCCTTATCTACCTCATCCACCCTTTATCCTCACCCTACTAACTAAATATATCCTTTTTTCTTAATTTCGCGTTCAACTAAGATCTAATAACATTCTAACACCTAAAATCAACCTAATGGGGATTTCCAAAATCATAAAGAAAAATATTCTTGAACCAGCTTTCGGGTTGATTAATCAAATTGTAAAAATAGATCGGTCAAAGGCATCGAAAGAAAAGTGGGAGAAGGAAGCGCAGAAAGGGGAGTTTGAATTCCATAAAGGAAACAAGTGGCGTAACAGTCCAAGGTTCATGCAAGATACCATTCTGCTTTTTGACAGCTTTGGATTCAGTCGTGATCAATACAAGGGAAAAACGGTTCTTGATTTGGGAGCAGGTTCGAAATTGAGATGTAAATACTTTCAGGGCGCGAAGCTTATTGCTATAGAACCAATGGCTGACGATTGTGTCCGTGAAATTCCTTGGACGGATTTGACAGATGCAGAAGGCTTGTACTCTATTCCTGCTGAGGAGTTTGTCCCTGAGTTAGAGGAACAAGTAGACTTCCTTTTTAGTGTAAATGTCTTGGATCACTGCTTTGATTTCAAAGATATTTTGAAGAACATTCACCGGTACTTAAAACCTGACGGTCTTGCCTTTTTATCCTTTGATGTACACTTTGTTACGGACGAAATGCATCCGCTGATACTAACGGATAAAGTATGCATTGAAATATTCGAGGAAACTGGATTCAAAATACAAAAGAAAAACAGAGGCTTCTTCGGTAAATACAAAGAAGCCAAAAAAACGGATACCTACGGACATGGTTCTTACTGCCTCAACTACTGGCTGACTAAAAACTAGTTAACTATTATCCTTGAGATATAAAGTCGATACTCGCCTCTCTTCTAAAATCTGATTTAGCACAAAATGAACAATACAATTACCAGAAGAATTTTGCCTCATATAGGTGCCTACCTAATTATGATGTTGTTTTCCTTCCTTTTCTTTGCTCCTTATTTTCAGGGTAAAGTTCTTACACAGGGAGATAATATTCGCGCTGAAGGAATGCAGGTCGAGATGAGAAAATTCAAAGATCAAACCGGCGAATGGCCAAAGTGGACCAATTCAATGTTCGCTGGAATGCCTACTTTCCAAATCATTCAAACCGGTAAAGGAAACCTCCTCAAACACTTCTTTACACTTTCCATGTTTAAGCAAGGGGTCACCAGCCCTCCATTTGTAATACTGGCAGGTATGTTTTGTATGTATCTGCTATTGGTTGTTATGAAATTAGATTGGCGGATTGCCGTTATTGGAGCCGTTGGCTATGGGCTCTCCACGTATAATATTGACTTAGCTGAAGCTGGGCACTCTACCAAAATGGCCGCTATGGCTTTTGTACCTGGGGTTTTTGCAGGAGCATTGTTAGCCTTCAATGGAAGATATCTACTCGGCGGCGGAATGTTTGCTTTTTTTCTGTCCTTAAATATTTATGCTAACCACCTGCAGATTACTTTTTACATGGGATTACTGTTGGGGATTTTGGGTTTAGTAAAACTCATAACTGCCATCAGAAGGGGAGTGCTACCTCTGTTCGCAAAGGCTGCCGGGATATTAGTGTTAGGTGGCATATTAGCACTATCAAGTAATCTCTCCAGAATTTGGTCTACTCAGGAATACGCTGCCGAAACCATCCGTGGAAAATCTGAATTGGCCTCTAAACAAGCCGCTGGTACCGATGATGGATTGACGAAGGATTACATCTTCGGATGGAGCTACGGAAAAATGGAATCGTTTACTTTATTGGTTCCCAACTTTATGGGAGGAGGTGCTTCACATCATTTCAGAGGTACAAAAGTTCATGATCAGATTTATAAAAATATGGAACGGCAAATGCTTCAAAGCGGGCAGTCCAAACAACAGGCAGTCAAAGCAGCTGAGCAGCAAGTCGCGGCGCTCTTCTACTGGGGTAAACAACCTTTCGTAGGAACTGCAATATATTTTGGAGTGGTACTCTGTTTTCTATTCTTCCTAGGAGCATTTCTCGTAAGAGGAGATGAAAAAGTCTGGTTGGTTTCATCAGCTATTTTCGCGTTGATGATTGCCTGGGGTGGGAACTTCTTTTTAAACCATTTCTTTGTAGATTATTTACCATTGTTCAATAAATTCAGAGCGGTTTCTATGGCATTGGGTTTATCCCAGTTAGCAGTAATCATTCTGGGAATGTTGGGATTAGCAAAATTACTAGATAGCGATATAAAAGTTGAAGCTAAGCAAAAAGCACTTTACTACGCTGCGGGAATCACAGGAGGGCTTTGCGTAATAGCATTGTTAGCAGGAAGTAGTATGGATATGAGTGGATCAAGAGATGGACAAGTTGGGAACTTATTAAACGCGCTAAAAGCAGATCGAGCAGCAGTACTTCGCGCAGATGTATTTCGATCTATTGCCATCATGCTGGTCGCTGCAGGTTTGATATTCGCATACCTAAAAGGAAAATTAAAGCCACTGGTTCTAGTGATTTTGATCGGTCTAATCAGTGTCCTAGATGTCTGGACAGTGAACAAGCGAATCCTCTTTGCAGAGAAATATGAAACAGAAAAAGAACGCAAATCAAGCGTACAACCAAGGCCAATAGATTTAGAAATTCAGAAAGATACAGATCCACATTACCGCGTCTTGGATTTGTCGCAAGGCGATCCCTTTAGAAATGCAAACACTTCCTATTTCCATAAAAGTATTGGTGGTTATCATGCTGCAAAATTGATGCTTTTCCAGGAAGTTTACGAAAAGTATTTTACACGTCCTTCAGAGAATCTACCGCTTCTGGGCATGATGAATACAAAGTACATCATCTTTGGACAAGGCAAAGATATGAAGTACAACAAAGTACAGGAAGCCCTCGGAAACGCCTGGTTTGTAGATAATTATGAAGTCGTTCCTGATGCTGATGCAGAGCTGAATAAAATCAAACAAATCAATCCTGCTACCACTGCAGTAATTCAACAGAAGTACGCCGGAGCGTTTCAAGGTCTACAATTAAAACCTGATCCAAGTGCTAACATTAAATTGACCAGCTATCATCCTGACCATATGGTCTATGAATATAGTGCTGCCTCAGAACAATTGGCTTTGTTCTCTGAAGTGTATTATCCACCAGCGAAAGGTTGGAATGTCTACCTCAATGGCGAGCCGATTGATCCATTTGTGAAAGCGAATTATTTGATCAGAGGACTACGATTACCAGCAGGTCAAAATCAGAAACTGGAGATGAGGTTTGAACCAAAATCCTTTGTAATAGGAGATAAGATTTCACTGTTTGGTTCGCTGTTGGTTTTGTTGTTCCTTGGTGGTGGCTTGTTTACTTATTTCAAAGGGCATGAGTTGCCGGAGGCTGGGAGATTGCCAGAAGGGGCGATTCAGCAAAAAGGTCTGAAGACGAGTGCAGCAAATGCGAAACGAAAAGTGTCTCCTACTAAAGCGAAAGGTAAAAAAGGGAAGAAATAGATTTGATAAGACTTGTTTCTTCTAGTGAGCGCTTTGCAGTAACTAAGAGAAACAAGTCTTATCAAAATTACGTACTATTTTCAAGGAATAACTTATTCTATTTCCAGAAATAGTAAAACGATTTTAAGCTGTCTTTCTACGAATCCAATCTTGATATGAATGCTGTGGTGCAGTTTGTTACGAATACAAAAGTTTTCAAAAGGATATTTGGAAATGCACTAGTCAGTCCGGGCTTGTACACCAAGACTCATCCTAAACAATTTTTACTCCATCAGACTGCTCAGGGAAGTTTCAATCGTTACGATACCATCGTACGTTTATTGGCCGTGGAGGAAGTTTATGGATTGAATGATTTTGGTTGGAATCTCTATTTGAAGATGCAGCAGACTAGAGAAGAAGCGTTCAACAAGCACATCAAAGAACTGGATGTTTTCAAAGCTGATTTTCTACGTTTGATTAACAGTGTAGAAAAAAATGGATTTGATAAAAAGTATCCGATTCTTACGAACGCAAAAGGAATGCTCTCTGATGGTTCACACCGACTCGCTTGTTCGCTTTATTTTGAAGTAGAAGAAGTTGTTTTAAAACGAGATAAGAACGATCATAGCGATGTTAATTATGGACTGAATTGGTTTGCTCAAAATGGCTTCTCTGATTTAGAATGTACTCGATTGAAACAACGTTTTGAGCAAATCCAAACAGAAGATCGTACAGATTTTATGGCCATTGTTTGGTCGCCTGCTGTAGCGCACACAGATGATATTCTGGAAGATTTCAAAAAGCAATATCTTGTTAAGGACGTTCAGAAAGTGACGTTTGAAAACAAATATGAGTACTCTGCTTTTGTAAAAGGGATGTATGCAATTGACGATATAGCGGATTGGAAAATTGATAAGAAATTATCTTACATGGAAAATTATCCAGCAGAAGCGGTAGTGATTATTTATGAAATGGATTTTCCAAATTACAGAAAGAAAGCTGCTAATGGAAAACCACTTTCTCGAAATGTAGAAGCATTAAAAAAAGAAATCAGAGAAAAATATTCTAAGAGAATAACACCTTATTTTCACGATATTATTCTACACATAGGAGACAACGAGGAACATACAGATCATATGAATCAGATTCTGGATAAAAACATAGCTGTTTCTGAATTTTTGACAAGCATAAAATCCTACAATTACGTGCTTC
Source organism: Saprospiraceae bacterium (assembly GCA_045105695.1). GTDB lineage: Bacteria > Bacteroidota > Bacteroidia > Chitinophagales > Saprospiraceae > CALGLS01. The sequence continues at coordinate 6,900 of JBGCDT010000590.1, forward strand.
TAAAAGCAGAAGCTCCTTATCAGCCAAGTTCTTTTCCAGAAACTTATCCCTTGGGGAAAGACCTAGATGTGTTGTGTGCATTTGATGATTATGAACTGATTGTAGCAGAACTAAATACATTCAAATCTGAATATGAAAAAGCTTATGAGGTTCGTACAATTGAGAAAGAGAATGGTCTAAAAGTACGTTTTGAATTAAGTGGTTTTTTATGCTATCAGATTGATTTATCCTTTGAAGTATTTAGCATTGAACAGACAAAAGTCAAAGCATTTTTGAATGACCGTATCACAAAGGATAATTATTACACGTTACCATTACAGAAAGAATTAATAATTCGCAGTTTTGAATATTTATCAAACGAAAAGAAAAAGCATCATTTAACATTTATAAAAAAAAATAAATCTGCTTTGGATTGGTCATTTATGGGCCAGTATTTATCCCCAGCCGACACACAAACTTTAAAGAAAAAATTATGAAAAAAATATCCTATTCACCTCCGAAAGTAATTGCAGAGATTGGTTGTAACTACATGGGGGATTTTGAAATTGCAAAAGAACTGATCCGTTTGGCCAAAAGTTGTGAAGCCGATTATGCTAAATTTCAAAAAAGAAATTCCAAAGAATTATTGACCGAAG
>JBGCDT010000591.1:0-15420 GCA_045105695.1 Saprospiraceae bacterium
TGATATGGTTTTACTTTTTTACAGCAAAACATATTACTGCTAGGGTGTGAATATTTTATTTTTTGAGTATTTAGTACTAGCGGAAAAGAGATCTAAGTAATTCAAATGAATTTGAAAGTCACAGCTCTCATTTTCTAAGTATTATTTACTATCAAAATGCTGGCTCAATTGGAAATCGATAATTAAGTGTTTTCAGTAGATACTGAATTAAATTAATATGTTTTGCTGTAAAAAATGAAATTAGTAATTAATAGCCTTAGAAGCTACAAATCACATGTCTGTATTGCTACATAGATTCGTCAACTTAAAAAATGAAGTCATTGAAATACTACCTAACCATTTTATTATTGTTGTCCTTGGCTGCAACGTCACATGCTCAACTCGCTTCTTCCGACAAAAAAATTATTAAGAACGAGTTGCTGAAGCAAATCAACAGTCTCAGGAAAGATAAAGGTGTGCAATCCTTAGCGTTATCTGATCGACTAGAAAAACCAGCAGAACTTCATAGTTTTTATATGGCCGAAAATAACGTGCTAGCTCACACGGAATCAATTCCTAAATATCGAGATCCCTCCAAAAGAGTTGCGCACTTTAGTCCTCAAACTTTTGATAGGGTAGGGGAGAACGTATTAGAGAGTAGACGCGTGAAGTTCCCACTGAGTAAAGGTGCTGCCCTAAGGATTGCGAATGAGATGTTTAACTCCTGGAAGGATTCTCCAGGTCATTATGCAAATATGATCCAAAGTGAGTTTGATATGACAAACTTTGGATTTAGTGTAGACAAGCGGAATAAAATATATGCTACTAATGTCTTTGCTAGAAAAGGCACAAACATACCTGAGCAATTATCTGATAACCAATTTGGATTGTTAGAAGATGTTTCAAAAACTTGTAACGACGCCACTAATTTTCACTCTAACGTTTTGATAAATATCGGGAATACGATTACCATCAGAGGTAATGATGTGATGCTTTATTACCATAATAAAGATTACTTCACCTCCATTTTTACGGGAGAAAGGGATGGAATAGCAGTAGACCTCTTGGAACTCAATCAATTTGCATGCAACACTCCAAATCGATTAGATATGTCACCGATTCATGATGGAGTACTGCTCAAACCGATCTATATAGATGAAATTCTCCGAAATAACGAAGCTGAAAGTGATTTTAGAATTATTAGTAAAATAGGAACTCTACCTAGTCATTTACAGGGTAAGCCATTAACCTTTGTGGTTTTATTTCTGAAGGATGGAGTGGTTTGTAAAAAAGTTATTCCAAGTGAGGTTCCACATTCAACATATGCTTTGAGGCCTTTAGAATATAAATTAGATAATCCTCTTGGGGTGAAAATGTCAGAAAAGTTAATGCTAAGCTCAATTACGTTTCCTTTTGATTTCAATACGAATCAATCATCTCCACTTCGTTTTCCTAAAATAAATATTAATTCTGAAGAGATAGAATTAGTACAAATCAAAAGCTACAGTTCTGTGGAGGGAAGCAGTGAGACGAATGATCGTCTTCATAAAATTAGAGCAGAAAAAATAAGAGAGTACTTGAAAAAAAAGTTGAATGTCAACAATGATAAGTTTCAAATAGAAACTAAAGAAAACTGGGATGAATTCTACTTCCAACTAAAGTTTTACTTTGCGGACTCTTTAATTAGTCAATCGAAAGATTACCTTAAAAAAGTTGCAGCTAAAAAGGACATAGCTGGAATTCCCTGGGATTCAATATTGTTCCAGCAGCGAAAATCATATGCTACTGTCTATTATAGGTCGAAGGGAAACAATGATGTGAAACCAACGAAAAATGGAATTTCTAATCTCAAAAAGGCACTGATAACCAACGATACATTGTTGGCACAAAAAGCACTGTTTTTTCTTTATGAAAACATGGAAGAAGATTCGGATGAATTATTAAAACCACCTTTCGTAGATTATTTGCAAAGCGAAAAAGCCCTTGTTGCAAACGCTGCTGCCGCTCTTACTAAAACGTATCGTGCAGATCAAACAAAAACCATAAAGTTTGTTAACAGGTGGATCAATTCAATTGATGAATTGAGTCCGCAGGCTAGGTTCAATTTGCTGAGTCTTTACACTTTGGTCAACAATGACTTATTGAAGGTATGGGATTTACCCTCAAGGCGTTTAGCGAATGTCATTAGTCCCGTCTATATAAAAAAATCAGCTAGAGAATTTTCATCCACAGATTTGATGCTCAATTTGCATTTGACCTTCACCAAATACTTTGGACAAGTAAATGATAGTAAGAATCTAAACAAATCATTTAACTATATTTCTAACTATTTCTCCAGAAGTATTCTTAGCGAAAAGGACATGATTGCACTATCTAAGTTTTATAATCATTGGAGTATGTTTGAAATGACCAATAGATACTTATTGAAGAAGTTTAAATCTGACGAACTGGAAGAAGAAGGTATTTTTCTATTGATAGAAACACTTACTCATTTTCATGACTCTGAAAACTTCGATGTCTATGAAAAAATATATCAGAAGGCCATAGAGCTAAATGAAAAAAGATGGTGCGAATTCGTATCAAGAAATATTCAATTTACGAGAGACTTAAAAATAAAAGAGTTTTACTGTCAGACTTGCAAATAACCTACTCAAAACCTCGTCCCATCCCAAACAAAACCTCCCGTCCAATATCCCGACACCGTTCCAAATAACCAGCAGCCTCCCGCTCTGTTCCATCAAAAGCCTTAGGATCAGAAAAGGAAATCGCAAAGCGTTGCTCCGCACCTAAAATCACCGGACAGCCACGGTCTGCCTCGGTACAAACCATGATTGCGGCAAAGGCTTCAGTAGGATTCACTGGATTGTCATACTTCTTTGAAAAAAGAACCTGACCTTCATCTTTTTCATGCAGTAGAGCTAAATATCTTGGATTAGGACCATCAGATTTTTTATCGATGTGAAAGCCCAGGCTTCTCATGCCTTGTACTGCATTTGGGTGAAAGGCAGTGGACTCAGTACCGCCTGAGTAGGAATGGAGATTTGGAATACCATAGTACTGTGCAGCTGTACTCAACCACAACTGGCCAAGGTGGCTCCTGCGTGAATTGTGCGTACAAATAACGTTTAAATGGATAGGCTGCTCGGCAGCAACTTTCTGTCGGCAGTAGTTGCCTAAAGATAGGAGGAGCTGACGACGAGTCTCAGGTATCTGATCGAACTCGGTCTTCAGCTCCTCGATAGTGTGCAAAAGGGTAGGGTAGAGGTTAGCCATCAAGTAATAAATTAACAGAAATTAATCATCAAGATCTTCAATGGTCACATCACCCATATCTACTTCATCGATTTGGTCTGCATCCAATTCAAAATCGTCCTCCTCATCATCTATGATAGTAGAAGGTTGAACTTTTTTAGTCTTTACTTTTTTTTTGACTGTTTTTTTTGAAAAAGTATTGGAGGGTTTTCTGTCAGAAAGCAGAGTCCGTCGAGGATTGCTTCGAGCGGCTGATCTCTTCTGGTGTTCGGTCTTGGCTATGAGTCCTTTTGTAGTTGTAGGAACCGCCAAGAGTCGTTTTTTATCAATCAGATCACCTGTCAAAGTACATATGCCATAGACCTTATTCTTTATGCGTAACAAAGCATTTTCTAAATCCTGAATATGTTTTTTCTGACGAAAGATCAGATTGTTCATAAACTCAACATCTGAGTAAGCTGAGTTGTCACCCAAGTCAGCGCCGCTGGTTTGGAGGCTTTCATTCAATTCCAAAACCTGCTCTTCCAATTGGTTTACTTGCTCTTGAGCATTCGCAATTTTATTATCTATAAGTTCTTTGAATTCCGCTAGTTCTTCGTCAGAATAGCGAAGAGGAGTATTTTTTTTAGGCGTAGCCATAGGTATTATTTTTTTTCTATTGAGTTATTCAATGGGATACAATAAGTCGGAGTCATAAGCCCCTTAATTTTAGTAGTTATTTTGAAGAATAACTAATGTCTTGCCACGGAAGGTATGAAATCCTTTACTAATTTCTAGATTTTTAGAATAAAAATTATTGTGAAGGTGAAGTGATTTTCATCAATGGGTAGGTTCAGATCTGCTTTATAGCAGATCTAAAGTAAATACTGTCTAAACCTGCTAATAAAACTGTGATAAGACCCAATATGTTCAAAGAAGAAACCTATACCTGTTTTCTCTTTTCAAAAAAAATTATTCCTCAAGGTCAATTTTTTTCAAATACCCCGGATCACCACTAAATAACTTTTTCAGAGCATTCAATTTCTTTGGGGTTTTCAAAGTTCTCTTCAAATCAGAAAGTACTTTAGGAATTTCTAGGTCGTTCTCCGTCATGACTAAAATTCGATGTGGTTCCTTTTTCTCAACTACAACATATTCTTTCTGTGATGCTATTCTACGTAATTCAAAAAGTAAGTAATCCCAGCTTTTTTCAGAATTATGTTTAACCACTTTTCGGAAAATGGGTAAGTAAGAGTCGCCCATCATTAACCAACTACGTTTGGTCAAAAAAGAGAAGAGAACTTCCCGTTCCTTTAGATCTTCAGTATAGGTTAGCGCTCCAACCATGCGATGCGGCCCAAGGAAATATTTTTCATTCAGAGTACTTTGATTGAAACCAAAAACCAATTCATTTCTGAAACCTCCGCCTTCCAGGTGTAATGGTTGACCATTACTCATCTGAATCAAAACGGGCAGGGGAGACTCATGAAAAGGAACAAACATTCCTTTGATAAACTGTTCGGATTCTACTTCTATGATTTTCTCAAAATCCAGATTTACCAAAGGATTGTTTCTAAAAGTGGAATAATTGGTTTGCTCCGTTGAAAGGTAAAGATCATCCGGCAATGTAAAAATATCCAGATGCTCTTTGTTTAAATCAATTACTCGTTTTTCTGATCCGCCCAGTGTTTCCAAGAGTACGTTTTGCACAATGGTATAACCCAGTTTTTTAGCAGTACCAAGAACCTCTACTACTGCTCGCTCTCCAGAGAAAGCCTGTTGCAGTTGATCGTATCCTTTTCTAGCATCCAGCACGATTCGTTCCCCCGTTGTTGTTACTGCATTTAATAATTTCTGATCGGGAGGACTGAGTATTTGAGCAATCTCGAAATCTGTGTTTGGGATTTTGACCAGCTCGTTTTTCTTTTTGTAGAATAACTTTTCAGTTCCTAAAATGGTAGCAATCCCATAATGGTTTGGGTAGTTCTGATCTTTGCGAATATGCTCTGGAGTGATGCTTTCATCGTTCAAGGTGAATATCTCTTGTACAGATTCATTGTAAACAAAGACCTTGGTTTCTGATTCCATATTTCGCAATTGTGCTTCATTGAACGTCATGGGGGAGGCATCTATTTCAGTAATGGCCTCGTCGCTGATTTGTGGCAGGTGAAAAGACTCCTCGGTTTTTAGATTCATGTAACGACTTCCGTTAGCATTTGAGCAGAGCACCAATTGAGCTCCATTCATTTTTACGTAAGTAGAAAAATTTACATAAACGGGTTCTTCATTACAAGTGACTACATCACCACTATTTGTCTTAATAACATAGGTGTTCTGCTTGGTTTTGAAAATTTCATAGCGATGACCTCCTTTTTGGACAGACCGAAGATAGTCTGTAACAGGTTCGCCCAAAATTAGAAAAGGGGCTAATTCCTTTTCGATCAAATATGCCTTTTGGTTCAAACCCAGATAAACCTCCTGTATGTTTTTATCCTTTGTAAGAGTAATGTTATGAAAACCCAAGCCAGTGATTTTTTGGCCATAGTAAGCAACAGGTTCCAACCGAATATCATAAACTAATTTCCCCACTTGTATCAAACTCCTGCTTGGACTAATCAACAAAGTTTGCCCTCTGAAAGAAAGCGATTGCTTGGAACATTTCCCTAAAAGCGAAGATAAAACACTGCCCTGAATAAAAACCGGAGCCTCTAATTTTCGACCTTCAATGTCAAACCAATTCCCCTGCAAATCCATTCTGTACAACTGCTGGTGATGTGGTTCTACGTAATGGTCTGCCCAGTTACCCTGATCTTCGATTTTTTGTAGTTGAAAATTACGAAAGTGTCTTCCCTCGGAAGTCGTTAGAATCAGAATCTCATGTTGCTTCACGATGCGTACGTCTGTTACCAGCCGATGATTTACTTTGTAAGTTTTAGGCGATTTGGTAGTTGCACTTTCTTTGGTCAAAGCCAATACTTTTCCGCTTTCTGACCAAACCACTATCAAGTCTCCAAAAGCTCTGGATTCTTTTACAATGGTTTCATTGATGCGCGTTCCCGCAGGGATAGGGTAGGGAGCAGGGTTGTTTTGATTCATGGTTAAATTTAATAATTTTTCCATTATCAGTTTTGCATTTAGCATTGCGCCTGCCTCTATGGACCTGGCGAAGTAAGAAGGGAGTAGAGCAACAGTTCGTAAAGCGGTAGAGGGATAATGTCCAAAAAGCAAAACTCGCGATGCAATTTTAAAATTGCATCGCGAGCTGTCATTAGTTTTTCCAAAAGATAAGAATCCAAAAAATCTGCTTTCCGCCTAGAGGTAAAATATCACCTCAGTAAAGTAACATTCCCATCCACTACTTCCCGCTCCCCACGAACCTCCACTTCCATTCGATAAATCAAAACATCCATTGGATGAGGCGAGCCGCCGTTCATGCCATTCCAGGCTTCGTTGCCTTTGTAGACTTCCTCTCCCCAGCGGTTGTAAATAACCAGTTCTAACATGCGCACATTACCTAATGCAACAATTCCAAAGAGGTCATTTTCGCCATCGCCATCTGGAGTAAAGGCATTTGGTATAACATACTTTCCACATTCAGAGATTTCAATACTGCTGTTGGCAATGCAATTTTGACTATCCCAAACACTGACTTGGTATTGGCCAATGTTCTCAATCGAAATAGTCGCAGCATCTTCTCCAGTAGACCAGCTGATGCTATCTGGATTTGATAAATTAGAGTTCAAACTCAAATCAAGTGCTTCTCCACAGAAGAAAGTATCAATAGCAGAAATAGAAACAGTAGGAGTAATATTTTCGACAGGAGGCGTATTCGCCGTTACGATACATCCATCATCATCACTAACCCATATGTTCAAATTACTAATAGTGCTTAGTTCATTAAACAATGGATCGGACTGTGCAGTAACCCCTTCATCAATGCTGTATTGGTAAGGTGGAACTCCTCCAACAACTTCTATTAAAATAGAATCCGATAGTAAATCTATTCCATTAGCTGGGTCGCATCCTCCTTCAAATTTTAGTACATCTAGAATTTCTAAAACAGGACTTTCTAAAATTTCCACTGGCAAAACCTCCTCACAATAGCTATTCAAGTCAGAAACAGTAACCGTATGAATTCCGCCTGTGAGTTCTTCATTGATAGCACCAGTATTTCCATCGTCCCATAAAAAGCTGTATGGAAAGAATCCTCCTTCGGCAAAGACTGAGGCAGTCCCAGTCGGATTATCACAACCAATGTTTGTTTGATTAATGATGGAAGCATTTAATTCAGAAACAGAAATTGTTTTTTCAGCAGTTGTTGTACAAAGCGGAACCATACTGATGTCATCCAATGCGAAATCATTTCCACCTCCGTTGGTTTGTAGATTATTGATGCAAATTTCAAGAGAAGTTTGCACTCCCGAATTCCAGATGTTGTTGGATTGTAGCCATTGGCAAGGGCCTCCAAGATTTAGGTTGTTTCCTAGCGTACCTCCGTCAAAGGTCAATGAAAGAATAGCTTCTGCCCCAGAGTTGATCGTCTGCGCCCAGTAAGTAAAATCATAATCTGTATTTGGGCTAACCGTAACAGTTTGGCACCAGCTGGTCAACCCAGGAGAAGTAGCTGCGTTGAAAACCATTTGGTTACCACTACCTGTTGTATTATCATCGCACTGAGTCCACAATGCAGGTGGGGAAGGCGCAACGCCGTAGCAACCTTCACACATGCCGTTACTCGGTAATTGGTGAAAATTATGATCACTTGTAAAACCAACATTACCTTGTTCAAAATCTCCATTGACAATTATATTCTGACCAGTCGTTGTTGTTGTAACCGTATAGGTCGTTTCTGTATCAGGTGATTCTATTCTGTTTTCATCGGTAGAGCCATCCTCCCATATGTAGTTATTCGTATTTCCACCACTTGCAGTAAGTGTTATTAGTTCACCTGCACAAATCGTATCTCCTCCGATTACAGAAATCATAGTGGGGATTGCTCCTTCGAAAAGTGCTATCTCAAAAGTTTGAATATCGGTACAGCCATCAGCATCTTCTACGGTTACGGAATATTGGCCGTTCGTCAATCCTTCTTCTGTCTCCCCAGTGCCGCCACTACTCCAGTTGATGGTGAAAGGTGCTGTTCCATTTCCGAAAGTTAGAAATACGTCTGCATCTTGTTGGATTTCGCAAGCGGGCGCAGCAACTTCATTTACAGCAACGGAAAATTCCGTTTCAGAAATCATAACAAACTGTGTAGCAGTACAGCCAATGGCATCCGTAATTGTAATGTTATAAGTTCCGGCGCAGAGGTCGGTGGCGATGGGTGTGGTTTGTCCATCACTCCATAAGAAGGAATAACCGGTATTGGTAAAACCACCAGTCACAATTGCTTCTGCACTACCATTACAAATGCCGGTGCAAGTTGCATTGATAACATTATCTATATCAATAACAGGATCGGACACATATATAGTAACGGAAGATTCCCCTTCAGAAAAAGTAGAAAAATTGATGTCATCTATTGCAAAGTCATTTCCGCTAAGGACTACATTTTGATTAGAGATACAGATTTCTGCATTTACAGCAACACCAGAATTCCATACGCTGGCAAACTGCGTCCAATCGCAAGTAAAGAAAGGTGCAGTGAAAGGTGTTCCTAATAAAATACCGTTTACAGAAAACTGAAGATTAGCTGGATTTTCAGCAACCATAGTAGCTACCCATGCAGAGAATTGATATTCCGTATTAGGTTCTACCAAAACGGTTTGGCACCATAAAGACTCTCCGGCAACTCCAGAACCATTTACTATCATCATGTTACCTGTACCTGAAGTGTGATCTCCACAAGGTGCAAAATTACTATGGGCCACTTGAGGATCGTCTAGGACGACATAGGTTCCTTCATAGCCTAGTGGTCCCCAGACTTGCTGCGGTAAGGAGTCATAACCCAACACATAATCAGTTGTAAAACTGACATCCCCCATTTCAAAATCACCATTCGTTATTAAATTATTTCCATAGTTCGTTGCAGTAAGCGTATAAGTTGTAGTTGTAAATGGAAAAGCATTTGGTGTAGGACTATTAGGATCTGAAAGTGAGAATCCAGGTTCCCAGAAAAATAAATCTACATTGTCTACTCCGGTTGCATTGAGCTGAGTAGATGATCCTGCACATATAGAATCGGCACTGGCTGTCGCTAAAATATCTACTGCATTGGAAAGAGAATCGACACAGATTAAAAAATCACCCCAGTTTGCGGTAGCTGTTGCGGAAAAATCATTGACTCGAATAAAATAAGTGGTCGCCGGATCAAGACCTAAAACATCGGTAGTCACTACAGATTGACCAGCGGTATATTCTGCACATACTAATTCTGATAATTCATCTACTAAACAATCTCCTCGATAGACTGCCACTTGTGGTTGAATCATCGGCATATTATTCGGACCGCCAGGTGCACCACCTACGGTTATCGTTACATCCAGTACGCTTCCATCCACAGGCGTATCGAAGGAAAACCAGACATCGTTATTAACATTGGTCCAACAAGAGGGAATATTATCTGCCGGGTTTGTTGCTGTGTTTGAAGGCGTAGCATCTATGTTGTTGTAGATGTCAGTAGGGCAGGATGGGGCTTCGCCGAGATTGATGATGCCAGAGCAATCGTCGTTGGCGGGTTGGGCGTAAGTGTATTGTTGAAAAAGTAGGATGGTTAGGATTAGGAGGAGGCGCATGGTTTTATTTTTTGATTATAAGTTGGAGGTTCTATTTTTTAGAATATGATATCCTTGATTTTTTGTGGTAGGTAAATAATATCTGAATTGATTCGCAATAATACGAAATGAATATGGCCGTGGCGCTGCCACTTTCACAAATGGTTGTAATTTGTGCAATAGATATTTTGGTACGCTGCACCTTTTGGAGAGTATTCACCCTCGCTGGCTCCGATAGGTCTTCGTCATTATGTAAACAAACTCCCGAACTGCTTCTCCAAAATCGTCTGTCTCCACAAATTCCTCCTTTCCGAAAATCGATTCCATAAAACCCCAGCCACCTTCGCCAGGGTGCTTGTAGATATTCAGGTCAAAACCTTCTTCTTCTCCTTCCGGTGCTTTTATGTAAATACCTTTAATAGCTACATCGCCATCTGACCGTTTTTCATTTAGGAATTCATTGAGCTGCTCGTAATTTACAATTCCGATTGACGGGCGACCATCTGTGATCACAAAGATGGATTTTAAGTGTAGCATTTCGGGATGCAGCTTTTCCATTTTTTGCGAAAGCTCTTTTATCTGACTATGACATTCTTTTACCCCTATGCTAATATCTGTTCCGCCATAACCTCCGTAGACGACTCCTTTGTCCCGACTGACATAAGAAATGCTTTTCAATACTTTGTAAAGCATTTTCCGATTGGTAAACTGATCGGTAAAACCAGCGGCTTCCATAAAATCAGAGTTGAAAAAATGAACAGCATCATAGGTCTTCCGGTCTTCCAATCCGAGAATCAGTAAATATAGAATTTTAAAAAGGTTCCGCATACGATCATGGTCCATCGAACCTGACGCATCCAAGGCAAAAGCATTGATTTGAATGGCATCGCCTTTTTTGATTTTTGTCTCCAGGGTTTTCATGACCTCGCCGGTCATCCATTTGTTTTGATCTTGGATGGTGGTCGGGTCGAACTCAATGCCGTCGTGACTATGTCGGTAAGGATTAAAGCCAGTGGTTTTGCGCATCGGTAGCGCTGAGCGAAAAGCGTTTTTGACGAATGATATATATGGTGTGACTTCTTTTTCGATTTGTAGCATTTCGTCGAGCAAGGTTTCCGTAGTTGCGTTTGGATCTTCATCGGCTCCCAGCAAACCAAATTCTTTCATCCGACGAATTCGGTAGCTGCGCTGGTTCTCTAATCTCAGGGTATGGTTTTGCAAAGCGGCCAACCATTGATCTTGAATGTAGGAGAAGGCAAAGTCATTTTGATGAGCACTCCTGAACTGCTGAAATTTATAAAGATTATTAATCTGGCTGAGTTCGATCAATTGAATGCGTAACTTTTCTTCTGCTTCGCGCTCTTCTTTTTGCTTTTGCGAAAAGGCGGAAGTGAGTTCTAGCGTAGTAGATTTTGCAGGGATGTTCCATTGTGGTAGTGTTTCTTTAGGAAAAACTCGCCAGCGGAGAAAAGGGGAGGTGTATCGATTGAGTAAGCTTTTGTAAAAGTATTGTTGGGCATTTTTTATTTCCATGTTCAAGTCTTCTAGGACTTCAGATTGGAAATGCTTTTTGATTAGATTGGAAAACTCTTGTTGCTCTTCATCAGAAAGTTCGAACCACTTGAGGGAGTCTTCTTTTGTCCAGTTTTCTGTAGTTGGAATCAGTGAAGCTCTGGGGAGTGCCACTGCTTTTTCCGAAAGGCGTTGAATACGATCTAGTATAGAAACATTGCCAATCAGGTTTTTCATTCTATTAGAAAAAGAAACACTGCGGTCTGCGCCATACTTATTCTGTAGATCGACAGGGAGTTGTTTCCAATAGTCAGAATTAACTTCACTATCCAAAATCAACTGAATCTGTATAAACGTAAGGTCATTGTTAGAAAAAGCGTAGAACTGCTGTTTGAGTTGTTGTGCTGTTTGGATATTCTTTGGCAAAGCCAGCCCTCCAAAACCTTGCTGTATATAATGTAGGTAGGAAGAACCAAATGCTGTCCAATGTTCCTGTACCATCGGATGGGCTTTCGCTAAATAGCGTTCTAAAAAGGCAGCAGATTTTTTATTCAGATAATGCGCTTCACAAGCACCCATCATCAAAAACAGTAACTGTGCTGTTGGTAGTTGCTGCTCAAAATTATCTGCCAGAATCTCCTTATACAAAAGATGCTTAATCCGCTGAAAAGCAACAGGTGTTTCTGCCGCCACCTTTTTCACGAAAGTGATGTAATACTGAAAAAAATACCAGGCCCCAATAATCGGAACGGGTACCTTTATATGGTCATTGACCAAAGTCTCTTCCTTCACCAAGCGCAGCCAGTCAACCAATGGAAAATGCCTAGCCTTCAAACGAAGCAACTGAACGGTAGCTCCCAACTGTGCTTTCGGAAGTGTACCCGCCTCTTTCGCAGGAACAAAAAATCCATCCAGTTTTATTGACTTCCGCAGAACATTCCAAAAATTATTAGATGCCTTAAAGGAGTCCTCAAAAAGATGTAGCAGATCTTCGTTTTGAGGAAAGTCATTTTCAGAACCAATTGTTATTCCCAGATCTTTAGTAGCGGCATCTTTTATAATTCGCTTGTAGCTAAAGACGTCCAGGTTGAGTTTCCAGACAGGATGTTCATCTTCTTCAGTTTTATATTCGATAAGCGTGCAGCCTTCCAGATGGTTCGTTTTCTGAAAGTCGTTCCAAAAGCGGAGCCGATCAAAAGGAATGATATAAGGAGGAAGTGGTTCTTTCACAAAGTGGGTTTACCTTTTGGAAAAATTTAGAATTATAACAATTCAATTAGAGTCTATGCCTGGAGATTTTGTAAAAGAATCAAATAGAGATTTTTAAATTAACCGATGAACGCACGGAATCTAATAGCCTTAGCTATTACGATGAGTACGTGAAGAGAGTCGGTTTGAAAAGATCATTTGAGCTCCATACAAAATCTCTAGTCATAGACTCTATTACGTACTTTCTTCTTTTGAATTACTATTCCTAAATAAACGGAGATTAATTTATATTTGCAAACACCTGTATGCTAAATACCGAAGCAAAACAAAACTACATGCCCTCCATAAAAGAACAATTCCAACATAACCTGATAACTGACTTCTACGAACCCGACACTCACCTCGGCGTACAAGGACTAGAAATCGAACGCCTCCAAATGCTCAATGGCGAAAACCCCCAGGAAAGCATTCTACTGGTCATGTACAAGCATTCCCCAAATCTGAGTTTTTACGATATGGACGGCAAGCTGATTGACATCGATCATTACTTGCCCGACGAATACCACAAGCGAGATACGGAAGGAGCGGGGACGCTGATGTCCAGTTTGCGAGATTTGAACATGAACGAAATTTCCATTAAAGCGAATTTTGGAAAGTTACTAAAAACCGTTTTCGATGCAGGGGAAGACGACCTAGCATTGGGTTTTCGTAAAACCTATGGATTGGAAACAAGCAAAGGCATCGTTCAGCAATTCAAGGAACAGTACAAACTGGAAGGCCCAGACTTTACTTTTGCAGAACATATTGCGACTCGGTTTTTTAGCTTCTATGACTTCTTAGAAAACTTCATTGTTTTTCAACAAAAAATAAAAAATGGTTACGTTCACATCACCCAGTCGGATAACATTATTATTACGCCACTTAATAAAAGGTCAGGTGTCTCCGTCATCATAGAAACGCAAAGTAGACAAAACACTTTGCTGCCGCCCAACCAGTGGACCATCACCCGAACGGATAATGAAGAGACCTTGGAACAAGCACTGGTTTTTAGAACCAATGACATTCGTGATTTTTTTACTGCTGAAGGACTTAATGAAATTGTAACTACAGAACGGTACAAACTGTACCACAGTCCTGACCACATCGCGTTGGATTCTCTGTTGGACAATACCGATAATATGTTGGAGCTGTCGCTGATTAATGACTGCTTTCACATTCTGCCTTCCGATCCGAATATCATAACTGCGCTGAGTCAGGAGCAGGAAGTGACCATTGTAAATACACATCGGTCCATCGTACCTTCCAAGTGGCCGAAGAAGTTGGTTTTGCCAGAACCCTGCATTTGGATGCGCATAGACGAAAACTTCAATGTCTTATTTTGTCAAAATAAATCGGGCGAGATATTATTGTTAGATATTACGGATGATCAACCGGTAGAGTTTCTTCGTTTGGAAGCCTGTGCCCCTGGTTTTGATTTGGATCGAGCAGGGAACCTGATGTTGAAGATCATTGGTAAGAATCAAATTCTAAAAGTAGAAACTAATCTTATAGAATTGGAACTGCCTTCTGATGAACGCAACCTGGCAGTGGCGTTAAAAAACTTATCGCATTTATTCAAGGGAGAAAGTTTGTTTACCAAAACGCAATTTGCAAAAGTAGTAACTGAGGAAAAGCCTGTAGAAAAAAAGAAGCTTTTACCAACGGCTTTTGAAGCTGCAAAATATGACTTTGAAGCCAACGTCGAACAAATGCTGGCGGAGTCAAATAACAGTTATGAGCAACTTTTGGAAATTCAAAATAAGATTGCGATTGCGCGTTATAATATTTCGGAAGAACTGAGTTATGAAGCAGAGCAGGAGGGGATCACCTTGATTGGTCAGCGGCTGCAATCTGCGATTAGAACCATCATCGGCCCTGCGGAACGTCGCGTCAGAAATTTGGTAGAAGAATCGAGAGCGGCTATCATTTTAAAAGATACAAAATCCTTTTATAAGGAAATCACAAAGCTTTCCGATCCCAATGCTTACCGCGACATCCTCAATACCATCAGAGGATTTCAAGAGGAGTTGAATAAAATGATTCCTGATAATGTAGCGGCGGTGATGACCGAGTTCAAAAGAATTCAGGAAGAACTCAATGCGACCTTTTCTGCACAGATCGTCAGCGATGGAACGACTTTGCAAAATTTTATCAACAGTGAAATTACACAAATTGAAACCGCAATAAAAAATACTTTTGATCCGCTCCAATTGGAAATTATTCTAAGTACACATCCTGCCGCTTTGGAACTAATGACTTTGCTGAAGCAACCGTACGTTTTACAAAATATTGCAAAAGGAAAGTCGCTATCGCCCGCAGGAATTCAAACTAGATTGTACCAAGCAGTGGCTGCTCGAAAAGCAGAACTCTCTGCGGAAGTCGCGCGAAAAGAAGCAGAGAAGAACAAAGCTAAGTTGCAATTGGCAAACATGATTGAAGAGAGCATTGAGTTTTTTGTTAAAAACCATAGTAGTGGTTTTGCGGATATTGATCTGTCGGGTTCTGCTTCTTATCAGAGTTTGATGCAGGACATCAACCGTTTGGAAAGTCATTTTCAGGATGTTCGATTGGCGATGGATATGCGTCGAAAACTGGAGCGTCGAATTCTGGAAAGAAACCGAGAAGACCTAGAGAAGCTGGTGACTTACGAAGACAAGTATGCTTTTATTCAAAACGAACCTGATTTATATATTGACCCCGAATCGAACATCAGAGTTTTTCCAATCTGGACTATTCA
>JBGCDT010000592.1:0-4874 GCA_045105695.1 Saprospiraceae bacterium
TCTTTTCTTTACATCTCGTCAATTAGCCCCTATGAAACCCATGAAAGTTCAGAAAAAAGTACAATTCATCATTGTTTTCTTGTTCATTGCTATTCACTCATTTGCAAGCATAAAATACGTAAAACCCACAAGCTCTGGATCGGGGGATGGCTCAAGTTGGGCAAATGCTTCAGGCGATTTACGTACTACCTTAACAGCCGCTGTTAATGGAGATATTATTTGGGTAGCTGCGGGTACTTATAAACCTACCACTGGTACAGATAGGTCTCTCTCTTTTGTGATACCGTCTGGCGTGAAGGTCTATGGTGGTTTTAGTGGAAATGAAGAAGGTGAGATGAACCCAAACTTCAGAGACCTTAAGAACAACGTTACTATTTTGGACGGTGATATAGGCACAGAGGGCTACCTTTTTTCTAGTGATAATTCGTATCATGTTGTTACCACGCAAAACGTGTCGTCAAGTACAATTATTGATGGATTTACCATCCAGAATGGAACCGCTTATGGGCATACAGCAGTTACACAAAATGGAGGAGGTTGGTTTAATCAAGGTAACTCAAGCCCCACAATAAGAAACGTCATTTTCCTTTCAAACAGAGGTGCCAGAGGTGCGGCTTTTTACAACAATGCCTTTCAGTCTACTGCAAGTCCTCAATTTTTTAATTGTGTTTTTGCTTATAATGTGTGCAATACCGAAGGCGGAGCATTGTACAATAGAGGGACACAAGGTACATGTGAGCCCAGTCTGGTAAACTGTACCTTTGCCGAGAATACAAACCTTAGTACAACTTTTGTTAGAGCAGGGGCAATCTACAATTTTGGTGGTGTACAACTGGATGTTAAAAACACAATATTTTATGAGAATGATGTAAATGGAGGGCAGTATGATGACGTTTTTAACGACAATGCTTCTACTACTGACTTTTCTCATTGCATGCTATATCAAAGTAGTTGCCCGACAGCATCGACTTGTAGCTCAGTTTTATTTGGACAAAACCCTCTCCTCATTTCGCTAAGTAATAACTTAGATTTTGGTCTTCAGAGTGGAAGTCCCGCTATTGACGCCGGGTCAAATGACTTCGCAGCCTCTACATCTGATGGCTATGCAAATCTGAGAGTAGCCAATGGTACGATTGATATGGGCTTCTCAGAATTTCAACAAGGGGCACAGAAGTTTTTTGTGCGTTGGAATTCTTCTGGGAAAAATACGGGTCAAGATTGGCAAAATGCCTTTGTTGATTTGCAAGATGCCCTTGCTCTTGCGAATTCGGGCGATGTCGTATGGGTAGCCAATGGTACTTACAAACCTACGAGCTCCACTAATCGTAATATTTCGTTCGTCATACCAAATGGTGTAAAAGTGTATGGTGACTTCGAGGGTTTTGAAACTGCCTCGTTTCCTCTTAGCAAAAGAAAGCTTGATGCGTTAAATACATTTTTAAATGGTGATATTGACAATTCTATTTCTGATTATACAGGTAATTCATTTCATATCGTGAGAACGGAAAATGCATCTTCAAATACTGTCTTGGATGGTTTTTCAATTGTGAGAGGTTTTGCTGAGAACTTTGACAAAGGTGGTGGAATCTTCAATGCCAATTCCATTTCCGCCTCAACTTCGAGTCCAATATTTAGAAACTTATCAATAATAAGTAATCTCGGAAGCGGTGTTTTAAACAAAGCCGGCGTAGGCACACTGAGTCCCACTTTTATAAATTGTAGGTTCCGTAATAACGAATCTGTTAATTGGGGCGGAGCCGTCCAAAATTCAGGGAATGTGAATCCAAGCTATGTGAATTGCATATTTCAAAATAATGAGGCCCCATTTGGAGGGGCACTTTATCATTTTGGTTCGGGTAATGCAACGGTGACCAACTGCTCCTTTTATAGCAATACATCAAATAACCGTGGTGCCCATATTTACAATAATCTGTGGACTACTGGCTCAATTAATATGACTATCAATAATAGTATCTTCAACCAATCTCAAGGAACAGCTAGTGAGTTTTATAACGACGGGGCTACAATTACTATTGATAGGTCGATTGTGGAGGCTTCATCGTGCACTGCTTTAAATCAGGGGTCTAATTCTAATACTGTTAACTGTACAAATGTTCAGTTTCAAACGGATGCTTTATTTAACATACTCTCTACGGACAACCTAAGCTTAAAAACTGGTAGCCCGGCTATAAATGCAGGTCTGAATAGTCATATTTCAGAAGTTACAGATGTGGAGGGCGGTCAAAGAATAAGGAACGGGACAGTTGACTTAGGAGCGAATGAGTCCAAAAACGTATCAACAATTCTTTATGTAAACGCATCAAACAATACAGGTACGTCTCAAGGAAATAGCTGGTCAAATGCTTTGAAAGATCTGCAAGAAGCCTTGTTTTTAGCTTCCCCTAGAGATCAAATATGGGTTGCCTCAGGCACCTATTACCCAACAAATACGGCAGATAGAACTGTTTCTTTCGATATTCCTGATAGTGTTAGTGTATTAGGCGGTTTTTCAGGAATAGAACCTGAGAACGTTGATTTGGATAAAAGAAAGGTAAGAACGCACGAAACTATTTTAAGTGGCGATTTGGGAGTAGCAAATACTACAGTTGATAATAGTTACCATGTTGTTACGACAACCAACACTAGTAGTGAAACAATAGTGGATGGTTTCACAATTATGGATGGGTACGCTGACGGAAGTTCAAGTTTTTCAAGCGGTGGTGCTTGGCATAATACAGCGGCTAGTGGTAGTAACGTTTCAAGTCCAACTATAAGCAGGTGTACCTTTCAAGATAATTTTGCAAATAGTGGTGGTGGAGCTATTTACAATCGTGGTGCTTCTACCGCTTTTGCCAACCCATTCGCTAGCCCAAGTATTACAAATTGTGTTTTTTGGAACAATTCTACCAATTCATTTGGAGGAGGTGTAATGAACTCTGGTAATGCTTCTATGGACATAAACAATTCTACATTTTACATGAATCAAAGTGGCACAAGAGGTGGAGCCATAAGTAGCATAACCGATTCAGGAGTAGAACCTACCTCAATTGTCAATTCAATTTTCTGGGATAACACTGCTAATGGTGTCAACAACTCTTTCGATGCAAGGAATGCTTCAAACATCAATTTTGGGAGCTTTGATGTGGAGTTTTCTTTGGTGCAAGAAAATTCAGCGGGTGAGTTGCAAATTGGAGTCGCAGGGAGTGTTGGAGGTGGAATGATCTATGGATTAACGCCTGATTTTATTAGCCTAATTTCGGGCAACTTTAGACTTGCTACTTCAAGTGTTGCATTGAATGCAGGTCGCTCGGGCATCAACTTTGAACACGACCTCGCCGGAAGTGAGCATCAGTTTTTTCCTGACATGGGTGCCTACGAAAGCTTTAAATGTCCAAGCGGTGGAGTAGGTATAAGTGAACCTATTACAAATGAAATTTTCGCTATAGGTTCTTTGTTTACTATAACAGTGAATAGTGTGATTAACCCAGTCTCAAGGGTATATTTAGAAGCAAAACAAAGCATTACGCTTAATCCAGGTTTTGAAGCTAAAACGAATAATACCTTTGTGGCTGAAATTAAGGATATTACCCCATGTGATTAGACATGGGAATAAGAACGTACTTGATTTCTTATTGGCTACCAAGGCTTGAGAATAGATTACAACTTTACAATTCTAGGTTATTATCAATGTCTTGGCATGCTACGGTTGCTGATTTGTACCATTGTAACTCATTACTAAAGATTGCCCATTTCGCAGTCCTTCTTGTTTTGACGTATATTTAAGAATAATCAAAGCTCGATCTGAAAATAAATCGTCCATATCATCTAAGTAAGACTATTCTTCAATTCATTTTGTTGGGGGTGTTTTTTTTACCAGTTCTTAGCTTCGCACAATCCCTCCAGCTTACCACTCTTACCGAGGAAGATGGGCTAAGTAGCAATGCCCAGTGGAGCACGAGTGCGATTTGCGAGGATAGCTTTGGCTTTGTATGGTTTGGGACCCTTGGTGGGCTAGATCGTTACGATGGCTACGAGCTGAAGTCCTACCGCGGTATTCAAAACAATAACCGAGATATTAGCAATAACAGAATTACAGCCATTGCGGAATGTGGCAAAGGAGACTTGCTGCTAGGAACAGAAGAAGAGGGGCTCATATATTTTAACCGTGAAAAGGAGGTTTTTACTGCTCAACAAGATATAGTAGTAGCAGGGGATACCTTGACCTTAAGGCAAATAAACGCAATAAGAAAAAGGGGAAACGATGAACTGATCATTGCTTCTGCATTTCAAGGTATTTTTCTGTATCATATTGCAAGTGGAGAGTTTTCAGAAATTGTAGTAGATAACCCCTCATTCTCGGTTAAATCAACAAATAATTTAATTGTACTAAAAGATCAGCGACTGGCAATAGTGTCTTTTAATGGTGTCTTTGTAGAATCTAATAGTGGAAGCTTCGACTTTTTTGAAATAGATAGAATCAACTATCTCAAATACATCATAGAGTTGCCCGATGGTAACATTTTGGTGCGAGCTACTAATAGAAGTGAAGAGTATGTATTGAACTTAAAAACTTCTGAAGTTCTACAAATAAAAAGTTCTAATAAAACACCAAACTGCTCAGGAATAGTAGACAAGAATGGAGATTTATGGCTGAGCAATGCTTCCGGAGAGTTATTTAAGAAAAACGGGGGTATCCTAGGTTCTTATCTAGCTCAGGTAGAGCGAAAAGGAACCTATTTTCCCATTTGTATGCAACATATGCTTGTATCAGATAATGGAAATATTTACTATACTTCATATACTGGAGCGGGTAGTTTTAAGTTTTCAGAGCCTTTAATAAAGCCTTATTTGGATGAGGAAATTACCATTTTCCA
>JBGCDT010000593.1:0-11022 GCA_045105695.1 Saprospiraceae bacterium
ATAGACAATGCCGACATGAAATTGTTGCCATATGTTAAAGTATCCGTTGACGACTACACCTAGGGATCCTGTATTTGAGGTAGAAGTGATAAGCTCATTATTATTATTATTATTATTAAATTCATCTACAGACCAATAATAGCTAGCGGCTGTTCCTCCAAGACCGTAGCTAAATCTTCCTTTTACGAAATTTCTAACTACAGAAAAACTATAGACCTGCACGTTCTCTATCAATCGATCATCACTGATCCCATTGTCTCCTTCTTCTCTATTGTAACCTGCTGCACCAAGGGTAAAACTCAAGAAATTCTTTTCATTAATAAAATATTCTAAAGACCCAGAAAAGCCCTCAAAGCTATAGTTGGATTCTGAAAATTCACCAATTGGTTTTATTTGAAAATGATTAAGTACGGAATAGGATATACTATAATTTAATCTTGAAGTAAAGTCATTAACTTCGTAGTTCGATGTATCCGTTGAAAGAATTTGATACTTGGTTGTGACTAACGGAGCGTTTTTGCTCGTGCTGGTTTTTGCCTCTGAGTTTACGACGATGAGTAGTAATGCGATAATAATAGGTTGTATTTTCATGTAGCTTAGGTTACTCATCCGGCAAATGATTATTGCTTTAAGTGAAGTACTGTTTGTTATTAGGAATTACAGTTTAATATGAAAAAAGTTTTAATTGCTCCCGACAAATTCAAAGGTTCTCTAACGGCACTTCAGGTTTGTGAAGCTATTGCAAATGGTCTTGAAAAATCGAATAGAGATTTAGAAATAAGCCTTCACCCACTAGCAGATGGAGGAGATGGTTCCCTCGCTATTCTTAGAAATCATTTAAACTTAGAAGAAAATAGAGTTTTAGCAAAAGACCCGCTTGGTAGAAAGATACCCTCTGTTTACTTCACGTCAAAAGAATCGGCTTATATTGAAGTTGCGACGAATAGCGGTCTGGTTTTACTTTCTAAAGAAGAACGAAATCCGCTCTACACTTCCTCCTCAGGCTCAGGTGAATTAATCAAAGATGCTATTTCAAAAGGCATTAAGAATATCTATATATTCTTAGGTGGAAGCGGTACTAATGATGCGGGAATAGGATTGGCGCATAGCTTAGGTTTTGAGTTTCTTGATATTTCTAACAATACACTTACGCCTGTTGGCGAAAACCTTATCAAGATTCAAAAGATCATCAATACCTCTCCAATTAATTTCTCCAAAGTATCAATTACTTTTTTCTACGACGTAGCAAATCCGCTTTATGGAAAGAATGGGGCAGCCCATATTTATGCTCCACAAAAAGGAGCTACGCAAGCCGGAGTGAAAATCTTAGACGATGGTTTGAGGAATATCAGCCAGGTACTTAAAAAACATACTGGACTGGATATCAGTAAAATAGAAGGAATTGGAGCAGCTGGAGGGATGGCTGCTTGCTTGGTCGCACTCCTTGATGCAAAGCTAATGAGAGGTTTTGATTTCATAGCTGAACAAACGAACCTGGAAGAAAAAATTGAGCAAGCAGATATTGTCATCAGCGGAGAGGGAAAACTAGATCGACAGTCCTTGGAAGGGAAAGTAATCGACGGAGTTGCTAAATTTTGTCGAAAGTATCAGAAGCGATTGCTGCTGTTTGTTGGTCAGAATGAATTGGATGTAGAAGTATTGTTAGAAAATGGTGTTGATGAGGTTTTTTCTCTTATAGCAATGGCTGATAATAAGGCAGATGCGATACTGAATGGAGAAAAATACTTAGAACATTTAGCTGCAAAAGCTAGACTTTAACTCAACTTCCGCATATCCTCCTTCCGCAAATCATCAGCTATCGCTTGCAGAATATGATCCACTGGCTCCACCAAAGATAACCCAGTATTCTCCTCAAAAATAACCCTGGGGTTTTTCGTCTGTTTACTAATTGCCACATCTCGGTAAGGAATATAACTTTTGATAATTCCAATCAAAGCGGCTCGCTTAAATGGCTGCGTTCCTTGAATGCTAACCACCTCCGGTTTAGTAATCACAGGCCCGCCGCTGTTCCCTGGAAAGACAAAAGCATCTACGGTAAAATCCGTACTTCTACTTTCATAAAAATCTCTAATTCGAGCGATGATACCAGACCGTACCATCACATGTTGTCGATCTTTGGAGACTAGCCCCATTGGAAAACCAAGTGCGTAAATAAAATCACCTTCCATCAAACCATGCTGAATCATAGAAGCTCTTGGAGCGACATCTGTATCTGACTTGAAAAGGCCGAACTTCATCCCTTCGGCGGCAATGAGGTTTATATTGATACGCAAAACAGCTACATCTACTTTTGGATTTTGATGGCCAGTCCACATTCTTTTTCCCGCATCGTTCAGCAATCTGATTTGATAATCCTTTGCAGGTTGTTCACTCTGCGGATTGAAACGTAGGATCATTGCACCGTGATTGGCGAGTACGTGTTTGTTGGTTACCAAAAAAACAGTGTAGTCTTTTTTCTTTGAATCGCCATCATGCGTTTTTACATATTGACCAAACAAAAAGCCAGTACCAACCCAGCTCTTTTTGATCTTACCGTTGTTCTTTTGTTGTATGCCGATGGCAACAACTGTGTCCATGAAAAAAGGAGGGATTAAAGCCATTGTTTTTAAGTCTTTAGATGTTAGGTATTGGTCTTTAGTTGCGCGCTGTTTTTATTAAGTACAAGAATCAAGTTGTCAGTATCAAGTTCGATAAGCGAACTGAATCGCACTAGATATTAAGGACTGAGTGAAGTTAATGGTTAAAAGTAAACAGTTAGAAGTTGTATCTCAAAACTCTGCAACAAGTTACTTGTTCTCCAATTAAATTACGACCTTTGCTCGCTCCTAATTTTCACAATCATAAACGAGAACATTGAACAAGGAACATCTAAAATGGCATTCGCCAACGATCGGTAAAGAAATGGAAATGTTTGTCTACGGACATAGCGGTTATCCAGTTATTATTTTTCCAACTACTATGGGGCGGTATTATGAAAGTACAGACTTCGGTTTGATTGATGCGGCTAAATGGTACCTTGATGAAGGGAAGATAAAAATCTATTGTGTGGACTCAATTGACAAGCAGAGTTGGTATAATAAAGATATTCATCCCGCGCAGCGCGTGAAAAATCACATCTGGTATGATCGATTTATTCAGGATGAAATCGTGGACCCAATTCGAAAAAATCATGGCTTTGATAAAGTAGCGGTTAGTGGTGCAAGCTTCGGTGGATATCAAGCTGCGAACTTTGCTTTCAGACATCCTGAGCGTGTCAGTCATTTGTTTTCCATGAGTGGTGCTTTTGATGTAAAGTCGTTTCTCGATGGTTATTATGATGAGAATGTCTACTTCAATAATCCAACAGATTATCTGCCAGACAATAACAACCCTGAACTTTGGAATATGGATATTGTTCTAGGAGTAGGAGAGTGGGACATTTGCCTGGAGGCGAATCAAAAAATGGCAGACATCTTAAATCGTAAGAATATCAACTATTGGTTTGATCTCAGACGATGGGCGAAACACGATTGGCCTCTTTGGGAAGAAATGTTTCCACATTATTTATCGAGGTTGGTCTAAGAATTTTATAAAATTCAAATTAAAAACAAAGCACATCTTATACTAAAAATAAAAATCACCAAACTGAGCGAGTTAACGGTTAACAGTCAATAGTTAATAATTATCAAAATACTGAGCGAGTTAAAAGTTAATAGTCAACAGTTAAAAGTCTAAATCACAATGAAAAAAATTGGAATTCTATTTGGCCAGGAGGACACATTCCCTTGGGCATTCATCGACAGAGTAAATAGTAAGAAGATAAAAGGCATTACAGCTGAGGCTGTAAGCGTAGATGTAGTTCAACAAAACAAACCTTGTGAATATGCAGTAATCATTGATCGTATTTCTCAGGATGTGCCTTTCTACAGAGCGTATCTAAAGAATGCTGCATTAGGTGGAACTGCTGTTATTAATAATCCGTTCTGGTGGTCTGCTGATGAAAAGTTTTTCAACAATTGCCTTGCGGAAAATATCGGAGTGCCTGTTCCAAAGACGGTTTTGCTACCTTCTAAAGATCATCCAGACGATACCTCTGCTGACTCTTTCCGAAACATGAAATTTCCTTTGGATTGGAATTATATTTTTGACCACATCGGTTTTCCAGCTTACATGAAACCTTACGCAGGGGGTGGTTGGAAATCTGTTTACCGAGTCACTTCTCCAGAAGATCTTTTTGAAAAGCATAGCGAAACAGGTCAGTTGGTAATGATGCTTCAGGAAGAAATTAAATTCGATAACTACTTCCGTTGCTATGCATTGGGTACGGATCAGGTACACATTATGGACTACGAGCCACGCAACCCGCACCACCTCCGCTACGTAGTAGATACTCCATGTACTGATAAAAAATTACTCAAAAAAGTAAAGGATCTCACCATCAAAATAAACAAAGCACTTGGCTACGATTTCAATACTGTAGAGTTTGCAATCAGAGATGGCATTCCTTATGCCATTGATTTCTGCAACCCTGCACCAGATGCTGACATCAACTCCGTAGGAAAAGACAACTTCGAGTGGATCGTAGAAAATGCTGCACTCATGGCGATCAAAAAAGCGAAAGCGCAGAAACCTGGGAAAGTTGGATTGACATGGGGTACGTTTATGAAGGGGGCGGTGAAGTAAGAAGATGTTCTTTGGGTTGAAGAGGGTTGACAAGGGGAAAAGGGTAGACAGGGTAGAAAAGGGTTTTCACTCGTTTTAAGAGTAAATCGCGTGAAAACCCTTTTCCACCATTTTCTACCCTCTCCAACCCTCTTCCACCCTCCTTAACTTTTCCACCTTCATCTAAAACCACACAAATGGAATCAAAATTAAAACTCGCTATCCTAGACATGAATGCAGGCCACCCGAACCAAGGGTTGCGTTGCATCAAGGAGATTTCAGATCATTATTTGGATCACTTGGATTACAAGATCTTTGATGTGCGACAGACAGGGATAGTACCTGACCTTTCTTACGATATTTATATCTCTTCTGGAGGACCAGGTAATCCTTTGGAAGGAGATGGTGTATGGGATGTTCGTTTCTGTCAGTTGTTGGATGACCTGTGGATGCACAACGCAAATCCACTTAACTTGAGAAAGAAGTATTTATTTTTAATTTGTCATTCTTTTCAGATAGCGAGCGCACATTTTAGATTGGGTGAAATCACTAGACGTCGGTCTACCTCCTTTGGAATATATCCAGTACATAAAACAGAGTATGGAAAAGAGGAGGATATTCTGGAAGTATTGCCAGATCCTTTTCATGTGGTGGATAGTCGGGATTGGCAATTGGTTCAGCCAGACCTTGCCGTTTTTCAAAGAAGAGGAGCTAGAGTTTTAGTTTTAGAAAAAATTAGAGATCATGTGGCTTTTGAAAGAGCTATTATGATGGTTCGTTTTTCTAAAGAGATTGTAGGTACCCAGTTTCATCCGGAAGCAGATGCTAAAGGGATGAAAGAACATTTCCAGAAGGAAGAGAACAAACAGAAAGTGATTGCGAATTTTGGAGAACAGAAGTATGAAGATATGATTGAGCACCTTGAAGATCCTGATAAAGTGGAAGCGACTCATTCTGTTATACTTCCTGATTTTTTGAATAATGCTATAGCTAAAATAAATCTTACAATTCCAGTTAATAAATGATCAAAAACCTCCGCACACAATTTAATGAGCAACTTTATTCGCCGGAAGGTTATGAACGTTGCAAAGACCTAATTGCAAACGAATACAATTATAGACCTGATTTCAGGATTGCCGAAACACCTTTCTTCTTGCCGAATCTTTTGCGAGACCGAGTGCTGGAAGCCATCGATAATATTGTCGATGTCATTTGTCGTCCTGACTTCAAGGAACTCACTGAACCTCCTTTAATTGAGAACAAAGTGATGGTTCCCAATGAAGATGAGCACACTACTTTTTTGCAAATGGATTTTGCCATTTGTCTTGATGAAGATGGCAAGCCTACTCCGCAGTTAATAGAGGTCCAAGGTTTTCCAACCTTGTACTTTTTTCAAGAACTTCTAGCAAAAGCTTTCCGAACGGCTTACGACATGCCAGAGGATTTTACTTCTCGTTTTTCAGGGTTGACTGTTCAACAATACTTCGATAAGTTAAATGAAATCATTGTCGGCGATACTGATCCCAAGCAAGTTGTCATGCTCGAAATAGAACCAGAAAAACAACACACTTACATAGATTTTTTAGCGACTGAAAATGAATTGGGGATTAAAGTTTTGTGTTTGTCAAAACTGAAGTTGAAAGGTAGGATACCTTACTATATAGATGAAAACGGAGAAGAAGTAATTGTAAAGCGAATTTACAACCGAGTTATTTTCGATGATCTTTTCCAACGTAAAGATTTCAAATCAGAATTCTCCTTACTAGATGACGTTGATGTAGAATGGGTTGGCCATCCAAACTGGTTTTATAGAATCAGTAAGTTTATGTTACCTCTGATTGATAGCCCATATAGCCCAAAAAGTTTTTATTTAGACCAATTAGAAAGCTATCCAGAAGACTTAGAAAACTATGTTCTAAAACCCTTGTATTCCTTTGCAGGTGCTGGTGTAAAACTACATGTATCCCCAGAGGAATTAGATGCTATTGAAGATAAAAGGAATTATATTCTACAAAAGAAAGTGAGCTATGCTCCAGTATTAGAAACACCTTCTGGACCTGCTAAATGTGAAATCAGAATTTTGATGCTTTGGGAAAAAGGCGAAGCCAGACCTGTTGCATTTAATAATATGATTCGTATTACAAAAGGCGAAATGGTTGGTGTGAAGTATAACAAGGACAAGGACTGGGTCGGAGCTTCTATTGGTTTTTTTGAGTGATTCTAAAAGTTGTATCCAAAGTGTAACCCAGGTTCTCCTAAAAAATATTTAGGCCAAGTGTCATCCTTTTGTTTAAAGGACTCCGGCATTTCCGTATGATAAAAACGATGCGTAACCGCCAGTGAAGGCTCAATGAAAAATCGACCTTTGAATAACTTGATATGGTAACCTATGCGATAGGTGTTGAATATTTGAAAGCCATCGTCAAATTTATCACCTTCCTCATTTACGAAGTTTTGCCAGGCATTCATCACATGAATTCCAGTATACAGACCTTTCCACCAAAATTTTTGATAAACTAGCGCAACTCCAAATTCTCTGATGTAGCCAGGGAATTCTTCCTCAGGTGCCTCGAACGAATCTCCATAAGGTATACCTAAAGACCAGGCATATTTCCAGGTTT
Organism: Saprospiraceae bacterium; assembly: GCA_045105695.1. Taxonomy (GTDB): domain Bacteria; phylum Bacteroidota; class Bacteroidia; order Chitinophagales; family Saprospiraceae; genus CALGLS01. The sequence continues at coordinate 7,284 of JBGCDT010000593.1, forward strand.
TAAATTCCAATGAAATAACATCTTTAGTAGTTACTCTATAACCTAGATTGAGTTGTACAAAGTCCGGCCTGTTCTGTGGAAATAAGTTTCCAAGCATAAAAAAAGTACTTCCAATAAAACATTCTTTATAAGAACTATCTTTTTTTGTGTACTGTGCTTTTACTGCTGTTATGTTTGTTATCAATAGGAAAAAACTTAAAGCGATGATCTTGATTTGCATGTCTTTTATTTTATCTGTCTGTGATAAAACAAAGTTATGTAGAGGAGGAGCTGAAAGTCGTTCACTTAAGTTAAGAAATGAGGGCTAGCTTTTCCTCTTTTCAAGAATCCTAGCTTTTATTCTGCTTAAAGATTGAGGCTTAATCCCAAGGAAGCTAGCCAGCTGATGCTGAGGCACTCGTTGAATAAGGTCGGGTCTTTTTTCGGACAACTTTAAGTATCGCTGTTCTGGAGAAGCGATTTTAAATTCGTCTAAGTCAATTTGTTGCTTGGCGATAAGTTCTTCAGAAAGGATTCTGCAAAGCGTTTCAAATTTTGGGAAACGTTGAAATATCTCAGCCTCCATATCGGGGTTTGAAACGGTTAGTATAGAATCTTCAACACAAGAAACATTGTATTCTGAAGGCTTTTTTTTGATCACAGAAAGAGGTGTCAGTCCTTCCATCTCTGTGTAGAAGGCCGTTGTTTTTTCTTCACCATCTATATTGTAGTATGTTCGAATACAACCTTTCAAAACAAAGAAACCATCCTTTGATCTTTTTCCTTCTTCAAGCAATATGGTTCCTTTTTTAAAAGAGTGAAAGATGTCTAAAGCGATAAGTGCCTTCTTTTCTTCTTCTGAAAGAGAGATGTATTTTGAAATAAATTCAAATAATAAGTTTTGCATTTGCTTTTTTAGTTTTTTCAATCATAAGTAGATGTCTACTTATTAAACATAGAAGATATTTTGCCATGAAGTGACCAAAAAGTTGTCACAAAAAGAGCTTTTTTATTTTCTCTTCAAACTACCGATCAAGTTAATAAAATCCCTGTTTTTAACGACTTACCTATTCTTAATACCCCTTTTTTCAATCTTGAAAGAATAAGCATGACTAATGACTGGCATAGTTTTTTGATAATTGTCGGTGTAATCCATGTTTTAAAAAATACATAACTACAATGAATAAAAAGAATTTCATTGTATTAATCGGCTTCTGCACTATACTATCTATCACTGAACTTAAGGCTCAGGTTGGTATCGGCACAGAAAATCCTACTAATACATTACACATCAAACCATTGGATTCAGATGAGGATCCTCTTAGAATTGAAAATTTGAACGAAATAATGCAGGGAGATACTGCCTTATTGGTTCTGGATCCTGCAACTGGAGTTGTGCGTTATATGCTAATTGATAGCCTCTTTGCGCTTATACCGAAATACGATGACCCGGATTCGGATCCCACCAACGAGTTGCAGAATGCTTTGGAAGTTCCCATTGAGCCAAATTTAGACTTGGATAATAATGGACTCCCAGAACAGAATCTGCATCAGGCAATTTGGGTTCTGGGGCAAAAGCTACCAAAAGGAACTTATAAATCTATTTCCGAAGCTAGGGATGCAGGATTAAATGATGGAGATTCATTTTTGGCTGATCCCAAGGGAATATTTGGCTGTAGTGGCTGTGTAATTACTTTACACCCAGGAATGAACTAATATCGTATTTTAAATATATTCGGCTTAATTACGGAGCTACTATATACCTGATGTTTTTTATTAACATCAGGTATATTTTTTGATAACAAGACATCTACATAGCATACTATGTAGTTTTTAAACTCTATCTTTTTTAATTGTTAAACGTCATTCATTATGAGAAAAAAAAATTTAACAGCTACTTTGAAAAAAAGTATTTTAGTAGCCCTAGCTATTTTTACAATAGCAGGAACCTCATTATTTGCACAGAGCATTGAGGGTGGTGCTGGTATCATTCATGTCAATGGAGATCCAAATGGCATCCCAGCATTGGAAGATGTAACTGTAAATGAAGCACACATCGCTTATGATACTAGTGCACAAGTCGTCTACTTTTTTGATCACGACGGAACTGCTGGTACAGATCAGTGGATCGCCGTAGACATCAATTCAGTAGTTAGTGATGTTCAAGGGTCCGGTGATATATCCGTAACCAACGTCGGAAGCGTATACACTGTAGATTTTACAGAAGCAATTACAACTTTAACTTGGGATGATGCGACAAACACACTGACTTACGTCAACGAAAACGGGGGAGCAGGTGTAGACATCGACCTAAGTGGTGCCGTAGATTTTGAGGATTCCAATACCATCAATGTTGATGGAGATGGAACATCTGGAGATCCTTATTCATTCACACTTGACGGATCTGATACAGCTACGACCGGACAGGTTCCTACATCTGATGGCTCAGGTAGCTTAACATGGGGACAAGTTGTACAAAGTGCAGCTTTCACTGCTACGGGTGAGTTAGAATTAACACTTAGTGATGGTGTAACTAAAGTACTTGTGGATATGGAAAATATTCCAACGGTACAAAACGTAGGACAGTTAACAGCTGCCGCTGCTGCTGTAGATTCAGACTCAGGTGGTGTGGCTAGAGCTGCAGCAACTAATACATTTGGGTTGCCTGCAAATTCTAACGTAGGTGTTCTGTTCTTTATCAGTAATTAATTAAATATTAATCTGACGTTGAAAGTTTTCGGAGGTGCTATTCTTAAGAATGGTAACTTCGAAAACTTTTTACTTTCTTCTTCTTCTTCTTCTTCCTCTTCTTCCTCTTCTTTAGTGTAGTATTTATTCCTAGCTAAATCAATTCTATCTCAATTAATATACTTTTCCAGTCTATTTGAATTATGATAACCATTTTCAAATAACTTCTTATTTTTCTTCTCAATCCATAAGAATTTCTTCCTTTTATTTCGCGAATTTGTTACAAATTACTCTATAGGTGTGATGCTATCGAGCTATGATTGGGACAAACTTAAAATAGGCATAATTTTTTCATAGTAAAAATTATAATAATAAGTTATTTTTATAATATGAATAAAAACGACTGATCCTATTTAGCATAAACAAAGGAAGTTTTACATAACGAATGAGAATATTCATCACTTTAATTATTTCTTTTTTTTCAGCTTTTGGCTTGATGGCTCAAGCAAATGGAGGCTGGGGTAACTGTGAGTTTACAACAGTTGCAACTATGAATGCTTTTGATCCGTCTACGAGTAATTTTGCTTGTAAAAAAGCTTACGTTCAAGCTACTGACGATCATTATTACTGGGATGGCTCCACTTGGATACAAATCACTGATGATCAAAATGCATCAGAAGTTCCGTTCACTCCGACAGGGACTATATCGGCTACCAATGTACAAGATGCCATTGAAGAGGCCGCTTCAGAATCTTTAGACAATATCTACAATACTGATGGTACCCTTACGGGGAATAGGTCCTTGACTCAAAGTAATTTCGATTTAAATTTTGATGCGAATACATTATTGATAGATGGTAGCGCAAATAGAATTGGAATTGGTAGCCCTACTCCGAGTACTAAACTTGATGTAAATGGAACTGGCCTTTTCAGAAATGGTTCAGGATGGAATGCCTCTGGAAATATTGGTCAAATTCAGTTTAGCTTTAACTCAACAGATACATATCGCCACTCGATAAGATCGAGACACAACGGAGGCAACAATAATTACAATGGTTTAGATTTCTATATG
>JBGCDT010000594.1:0-7137 GCA_045105695.1 Saprospiraceae bacterium
AATCATTTGAAGGTGCTAGATCTGGATTCAAAGGATTGACGTCTCCTGGTTTTCCTTGAATGTAAAATCCATTATCTGGGACAACACCAAAATCATAAGCATTATTCCAATGGTCAAAACGAGAAGACAGCACGCGGTCTACTTCAAGGACAGGAACCAATCGTTTGCCTCGTTCGTCATAATTTGCAAAAACGACAATGGTGTATTCTCCGGGTTGAACATTGCAAAAAGTATGGGGAGTGTTGGCAGGTGTTGTACAAGGATAAACGGGATCTTGTCCTACCAATAATGATGGATTGTCTGCGGCATTAAAATCATAAATTTTTACATGATAATCTAAAGGAATATTTTTTAAGGTTACAAAAGAAGTGTTGGTTAATTTAAAACCAAAGTAAGCCACTCGACTGTCGTCTGATTCACAGGCTTCGATTGGATGATTAGAAAATGGAGTATCTGCTACGCAGTTTAAGTAAACCGTATCCATGACATAAACTGCTTTTGTATCAAGTGGGCATGCCTCATTCAAAGAGGCCATATTCCAATCCGTAATGCCTTCGTTTTCGCCAAAGCAAGTCTCACCGGGTAAGTTGCATTTCACCTCCTCGGGTTCTTGAATAATCAATTTGAAACCGCAGGAAACCCCCATCATTCCAATGTCGCCATAGGGAGAATTTAAAGCGGGTTGATCAAAAGAAGCCGTCTGACCATAGGAGACCAAAGTGTAGTATCCCGGCCCTAGCATATCGCAGTCTGATGTTCGTTGAACGTAGCTACAGAGATACCAAGGTTCGTTATCAATGTTATCCCCGAGCCAAGGCGTTAAAGTATTTGGACCGTCCATTATGTTGCCTTCAAAAAGGTTGAAAGGAGCAGAACCGACAGAAGCAAATTGAACTCGGCGAGGTTCAGAAAGATAAAAGACTCGGTAAATCTGCATCACATTAACACTGGAATTTCCACAGGGAGGTAATCCTCCAATCGTCAAAGGATTGTGTCCACAGGAGAAAATATCCACCTCCGAATAGAAGGTGTCTTGAGCAGTCAGATCGCCAAGGTCTTCTGGATTATTAGGATCGTCGAATTGAGTGTTCCAGTCATAAAAATTCAAATCAGGAGAGGACTGAATGCTCTGCTGTTGATCTGTTCCAAAAGTTACCAAAGAATAATGTCCTGGACTTAGACAATAGTAATTAGAGTTTCCCGTCCCTGAGGCATCAATACATGCTCCCAGTAAATCTACCGCATTCGTAATTACTTCGTCATCCATAAAAGCATTTTGTGCAACGGCAAGTTCTGCTATTGAACCGAGGTATAACTTATGATGGAAGTCGATGGCAGGAGGGCTTGTTCCCAAATTTTTCAATCTAACAACTCCTGATTGGTTTGTTGTAAATTCACGAACCATGATTTTTGGACGGTCCGGGCAAGTGCCACCATCAATCTGAACTGTATTTGCACAACCAAAAACATCAGTCGTTAAGTTGTAAGTAACATCTGGTTCCAATGGATTTAGATCATTTATTTTTTCGTAAGCTTCTTCATTATTAAGTGCAAACTGATTAATGGGAGTTTCACTGACTACTTTTATAAAAAGACGAAATCTCTTTCCGAGCATATTTTTATCACATTCCCAATCTTCAGGTTTGGGTTTGCCACCTAGAATCTGAATCGCATATTCACCACTTGGTAAACAAGGCAATATCTGCTCACCTTTAACGACCGTTATCAAATTAGCATCTATATTTATGTTGCCGCAATTGTTTGTAATACCTTTGTTATAAATTCTTGCGAATAAATAATCCTCATCCCCCAGAAACGTAAATCGGACTTTGGAATCAGAAGTCAATTCGAAGGATGCCCAATCCGTATATTCCAATTCGTAGAGCGTTCCGTCATACGTTAGTGATACGAAATCAGCAGGGTTCACGCTACCACATTGGTTTTGAGGCAGACTAAGAGAGGAGCCGCAAGTAAGGGTATCTGAAAAGGTAATGGTTGTTCCATTGGTAGTGGCAGCTAAGACACCCAAACTATTAGCTGGATCCATTTGGGATAAAATGGGACGAGGCGCACCGGTATCATAACCTCCCCGTTTGCAAACCTGAACGGATACATCATTGTTAGAGTAACCACCAGGAAAAAACAAAGCAAAACTTTTAGTGCTATTCGATAAAAAATCTTCGCAGGTAAATTCTACATACATTCGATCTGTTGTACCTGCCACAGGTTGCAGCATTTTGCAGGGACCAATCTGGGGCAATGTCTCCCAGTCATTTGTACTGACTGACCCATCAAATAATCGAATACCTATAGACTCTGGAAGACTCAGATTTGTAGAATTCTCCGTAAGGGAAAACTCAACCGAAATGTATTCCGGATTCTGACCTCCCCCAAAACGCCACCACAAACTTTGATTCATGTCTTCTGGAAAATCAGTTGGCAAACATTCAAACTCAGCATCGCTTTCTACGGTTTGACAACCAATATCAAAAACATCAGGACTAGAAAATAAATAGGTAGACTCCGAAGGATGATCGTAAACCGGATTCGCCCCTGATACATTTTGGAAAGGTTCTTCTAGAGTCAGTTCCAAATAAATTTGCCCAGTAGCTTCAGGAGAAAGGGTCACCTGAATGAGATAAGAACCAGCATCCAGACATTCTGTATCCGTGCTTCCTTGTTGTGGAACAGGGGTTAGTTTTGCTGGATCGACCCAAGACTCCGGTGGCGGGCACACATTGTTAGAACGCAGGTAAGTGATGAAACCCATTGTGATGGGACTGTTGATGGGGTCCACCTGAAAGAGTTCTAGTTTCCCATATCGGGCAGTCGGCAGTTCAAAGGAAAACCATAGATCACGGTCGTGGCCACTTGCACTGAGGAAGTACGTGCCGCTCTCCGCAGTAGCTCCATCTACATTGTAAGTTTCAGAAGTGAATACACCCAGTCCGTAGTTATTGTCTGTGACAATGATCTCTGAAGCGTTAGCACAATTGTCATTTGGCGCTTGCGCAAAAAGGGAAGCAGATCCTATTAATATTAGTTGAACCGTTAAGAACAGGGGGAATGATCCTGTATAGCGTAAAGAGGTATTCATAGCTGATTGGCTTTATGATGTTGTTGATATACTTGTAGCTAGGTATACCTAATTCACCATATCGTTTGAAAGCTTATTACTATGAGATTTAGTGCGCTTAAATGGATACTCCACTTATTGATAGAATGGAGTCCCGTTGGTTGGTTGAAATTTAGGTTGGAAGAAATGAGGTTCTTTTTAAAGAACGATTCAAAGATAGGGAAAATGGAGGGGATTTGCAATTTGGGGTGGAGTAGGCGCTATAGCTTTTCATTGTTTTTATCAATCACTTATTGTAGAAATAATATAAAAACCGCAAGGCAATTGTCCACTCTCCAAACATAGATAAAGTTCCTCTTCCATTCAGCGCAAAGGATTTGTTGAAAAAAGAAGTCGCAGAAAAATTAAAGAGCAAACTATTTAATCGGTCGAAACGCAGCTCATCTGATACGTCTGTACCATCGGTAGCTACAACTTTATGTCTGAATAAACGAGCATAGGTTATTCCACCACCAATGCTACGTTTATAAAAACGTTCCCCCTCATTATTTTTAATATTGAATCGGTAGGCGAACGTCAAAGGTACTTCGACATAGTGTAGCGTCATTTTATTCAAAGCCAGGGTTGGAACCTGAACGAAGTTGACATAGAATCCATTTTGACTGTAGGACAACTCCATATTTGTTTCCCATCGTTTATTAACGGCGACTGAAATTCCGATTCCCGTATTCAAACCCATGCGAGAACCGACCTGGCTATTACCGGTCTCTGTTAGATAATCGTGGGTTAGATTAAAACCAAGTGTTAGGTATGGATTGAATTTTTGAGCGTTTGATTGGATGGTGCTTAGGATGATTGCTAGGATAATTAGTATGGTAGATCGTTTCATTCTTTGATAACGAAGGAGTTGGTTTTGTTTTGTTTTTGGGGTTGGAATTAACGTTTGGGTGGGGGTGGTGAACTATTTGTTTCAGTAGCTATCAGAGGCAGCGGAGATGTTTATCACGGTCTTTTAAAGGCTGCGCTAGCGGGGGTAATAACCATAAGTTGACAAGTCATTTACTTTTTATAAATAATCACTCAGGTATTTTAATAATCCGCTCATTACTTCCATCAACATCTATGATGTAAAGATTGCGGCGAACTTCAATATCGCAGTCACTAATTTGAAACAAATCCTCACGTTCTGTAACTATAGAGGAGCCGTCAGGAGAAACGGCTAGATTATGGTATTTGCGGTTTTGATAGCCCTTAGCAAGGATTCTTTCTTCCTGAGTAATTATATCATTGAAACCTATTGAAGATGACTTTCCTGTACCCAACCACACCATTTCGGTTTCACTGATCCAATCGGTATCATGGATATAGCCATATATTGTAGGATCGACATGAGACATGGTCAAGAATTCTCGATCAGCTAAATTAAAAATAGCTGGGGCCATCTCGTTATCTGCATTTCGGGTTACACAGCTAAAATATTTGTCTGTTAGAGACCAATGCCAGTAAGCACCTAATATCATTTCAGGAATGGTATCAGTATGTATTCCGTCGGAGTCGGTCAAATAAAATTCTGAACCATCCGTAGATTTTACATAAGCTAATTTATCGCCGATACTGTTCCACATTGCAAAACTATTAAAATTACCGCTAAACGTTAATTGCAAAAGACTATCTCCATTCGATTTTACTTTATAAAGTTGGCGATCTTGACCAGTAAAAACAAGCCAGTCTTTAACCGACCAGTCAATTGAATAACAAATACCATCTGTTACAAATCGTTTCTCACCCGTGCAAAAATTAAAAGTCCATAGTTCAAAATTGCAACCTGTAAAAACCCCGTTCTTTCTTCTTATGTAGGCAATTTCTTCTGCATTATTTGGATTAAAACAAGGATAGGAATAACTGTACTTTTCTACTTCAATATAGTTTTCTAATCCTCCTACCACACAAGCACTGAGATCAACAATGGAATCTTTATTTTCAGCTAATTCAGTGAAGTCATCGATAGAATAATTACAGATAGCAGGAAGTACGGGAACTATATAACTTGGAGGTACAGAGACTGTGGTATCATCTTCTTTACAGGAGCTAAGAAGTAAGACTATTATTATGAACGTAATTCTACTCATGAAAAAGAGATTTTTAAGTTTCAGGAATCAAAGTATTTTGCCCCCTGAAACAGTATAATTAGTACAATTTAATAAATTTTAGCGAATGTACTTTACTATCACTTCTAACTTGGTGGAAATACATACTAAGCTCGCATCGACTTTGCAAGTCGTTGTGGTTTATTTTATAGGCCTCCGGCCGGGTTTGTTGAAGCGAATGTCATTTATCAGGTAATAAAAATGCTTTAGAAAATTTCCGTCCTCATTTATTCTGGCTGGGCAGATGAAGAGCGTTTTGGTAACTCAGTTTTGTTTTTGAACTATTTGTTTCAGTAGCTGCCAGAGGCAGTGCTAATGTTTATCACTGACTTTTAAGGGCCGCGCTAGCGGGGGGTTAGCGGACGTATTTATCGTTTAGCTTCACAATTGCTTTTTCTAAATCAGATAATTTCTTTTTTGATTTTTTAAACTCTTTTAGTATCTCAGGAAAATCTATCTTAGTAAGATTCAATAAAGTATATCTATCAAATAATTTAACTTCATTGTTCCCCGTGTCTAGTATATATGCCCTTCCCTTTGTGCCTGATTGTTTTAATTCGAAATAGATATATTTTCCATATTGTTTCGCCTTAAGAAATCTAGGACTTCCTAATAAATCGCCGAGCCTAATATATAAATCCTTCCCATCTGATATGTAGCTTATCATATTAATTAAATCTTTTCGATTGGTGTCACATGTATATCTTTGTTTTTTGTGTGTCTTATGGATTTTGTTCAGACTAAACTTGGTATTAGGCAATGGAATGTTTCTAGCTAATTGACCAAAATTAAGATATAATCCTATTTTGGGAATTTCCATGTAATTGTAAGTGTATTTTGGATCTTCAATATTTAAGAGAACCCCCTTTTTATTTTTTAAATCTGTTTTGTCTAATGTTTTTAAGCATATTTCTAAATTTTTTAGAATTCTCTTACCTGTTGTACCATTTACATCTATGGCTTCTTTGACAATTTTGGATTCAAATATTCCTAATGAAAACAAGTCTGAATCTATTCGTTTTGCAAATTCAATTTCTAAATAACAATGACCATATTTTTCTAAGTCTAGTTTTTCTTCATTTACTTGCAGCTTATGAATAATGAATACTAAATCAATATTACCTTCTTTTCTCTCAAGTAAGGATTCCAACCGGTTTTTAAAATATTCTGTAAAGTCTCCGGGAAAATTAGCCCCTCGCGTTTTATCTGTTCTGCCTTTAAATACTCTCCCAAGATTAGACTTATCTATTCTTTTGTCAATTACTTCAGAGCAATTTACACCATAATTCTTTATTTGTATTAGTGGTGTTTTTAATTCCACAATATAGTCCTGCTCTTGGCATTGAGCATTATATGCTATCCCAATTAGACTGACAAGAATTAATAATTTGATTATTGTTTTCATGTATTTCTTTCGATGTTTTATGACTGCTAATATTTGTATATACACAAATTAGGCTCGCATCGACTTTGCAAGTCGTTGCGGTTTATTTTGTAGACCTCCGGTCGGGTCAGTTAAAGCGAATGTTATTTATCAGATAATAAAAACGCGCTACAAGCTTTCCGTCCTCATTCATCCTGGTTGGGATAGATGAAGAGACTTTTAGTGATTCCGTTTTTTTGAACTATTTGTTTCAGTAGCTGCCAGAGGCAGCGGGAATGTTTATCCCAGTTTTTTGAAGGCCGCGCTAGCGGGTGTCTATACGATAGTTGGATTGATATCTTGGTGGTTGTAGGCTGGGGCAAATGGTTAGGTTGTTTTGTGACTTAGTGCTGCTTTTTAGATTTGTTGTTTGTGTCTGGTAGAGGTAGCGGGAATGGCTAAACACAGTCTTTTAAAGACCGCGTTAGGGAGTACTACTATAACTACCTCAATTTTAATCAAAAATACTATTAAATCTTTCGATACACCCT
>JBGCDT010000595.1:0-4929 GCA_045105695.1 Saprospiraceae bacterium
AAAAAAAAAAGGAGAACAGATAGAAAGTCATCTAAAAAAGAAAACACTAATTAGCGAAATAATAGAAATTAACCCAAGCGAACTATGAGTTTAGAAAATGAAAATCTGAGTTACGACAAAGCCATGCAGGAATTGAAAATGATTGTAGGGCAACTTCAGGAGGAGGCTGTTTCTATAGATGACTTATCGAATAAGGCAAAGCGAGCGGCTGAACTTATCAAGTATTGTAGAGAAAAACTTAGAACGACAGAAACGGATTTGAAAGGATTGTTTGAGACTTAAGTTTTCTGTTTTGGAACTGCTGAATCATTATTACCAGTTTCTCCGTTTTAGTAATTGCTAATGAAGTCAATACAACACAGGATGAAAAAGAAAACCATTAAAGCAACGATAAGTATCTACAAAGATGAAACGGAACTGGACGTAGCCGATCACAAACTGATAAAACGAGCGAAGAAGGCTTTAAAGGATTCTTATTCTCCATATAGTAATTTTAAAGTAGGAGCTGCTGTCCTTCTGATGAATGGTAAAACAGTGGTTGGATCCAATCAGGAGAATGCCGCTTACCCTGTTTGCATCTGTGCAGAACGAACAGCTTTAGCAAATGCTTCCTCAAAATATCCAAAAATAAAAGTGGCAGCTATTGCGATTACTGCTGAGTCGCAACATCAAGTAACCAATAGACCAGTCTCTCCCTGCGGCACTTGCCGTCAGTACTTACTGGAAGTGGAAAATCGTTACCAGCATCCCATCCGGATAATCATGCAAGGTGTCCAAGGTCCGGTATATACTGTACCGAGTGCAAAGTCATTGCTGCCTTTGTCATTTGACGGTTCCCAGTTATAAATTAAGAAAAATAAGGTTGAAAAGAGATTGAGGACTTCCTAGAAAATTCAGAGGGGAGCCAAACTAATGACATCCCCTTCTGATAACCCCAAAAAACTAAATAGTGTCTTGATTAGTTTATAGCTTTTTTGTTATTGTACACTAAGTACTTATTGTAGATATTACAAATATCAGAATTTTTTTTAAAAAAGCAAAGGGTTTGAAAAAATATATGTAGATACATCCATTTTTTTCTGAGCGGCTATATCATTAATTAATACGTGAATAATCAATGACGAGCAATTCGCAACCTAAAGACTAGACGATGCATTGCGAATTTTGTTTTGACTTTTCGTTGTTATTCCACTTATATGTAAACAAAAAAGGCTCTAGGGAAAATTATAATAGATCATTTTCGGTTAGTTAACATATTAGAAAATTAACTTTTGGATAGAATTGTAGTACTAGAGGTCTCTACGTTGGAGTAGCCAGTAACAACAACCAAATATGAGTACAGTATAAACCCCAGCTGTTAAGATAGCCTCACTTGGTTCTAATAAAAATGTAAATTTATTCTCAGTCATAAACTCATCCAACATTTCTACAAAGGGCACTGGTACCAAATCTTCCATTGAATTCATTGGATAGAAGTGCATACTTTTGTTTTTGAAAAAACGCATATGGACTGCATATCGAAAAAGTGGCTCCAAAGCTATATTGTACATTAGGTATATGACTAGAGACAAGCCCGTTCTTCTGAAAAGCAAACCAAATAGAAAAGCGATACTCATAAAACCTAAAGACATCAAAAAGAATCTTGGTACATAATTGATCTCTTGTAAAAACTTCGAGAGGTAAAAAGTATCTGTTTGCAAAAATCCAATGACTGTGCAGGTCAGCGCATAATAAGTAGTGGCTCCAATGCTTAGCGCAATAGCCCAGGTTAATTTCGACAAAAAGAAATCACGTCGGGTCATTCCTGTAATGATATTTTGCCGTAAGGTTTTATTGCTATATTCTGTAGTGATAGATAATATCATCGCAAAACCAAAAAGAAAGAATACAGACCAGTTGCCTAGAAAACCTACATATTTCCAAATATTAGGAAACATGAAAAAGCCCTGCATTTCATTTTGAGCGATCTCTGGTTTGGGAACAATGTAGAGAAGCGTAAAAATCCCAGGCATCACCAGCATATACAAAATAGCGAGTACTCTGAATACTGTATTTTTATAAAACTTCTTCCATTCAATTTTTAGGAAATACAACATTATGGTTTCTAGTTAGAGTTGGTTTTTTAATGTTTTGAACGCTCAGTGGAGTGATTCTTAATTTTAGGATTGGCCCGTAATTTCCAGGAACTCTTCCTCTAATTTTTTTGATCTACCTGCTAAATGATTTAGTACAATTCCATTATCAAAAGCAAGTTTATTGACCAGGGCTGGAGAAGTCCCAGAAGCCATTTGAGCAAAAATAAAATCCCCTTTTTGTTCCACTTGTTTCACCTCTGAAAGTTGTCCCAACAGAGTTATTAGCAATTCATTCTGATCGCTACCTACTTCAAGGGTAATGTCGTTATTGATAATAGAGCCGACAGGGCCTGAAGCTAAAAGAACTCCATTTTTGATAATGGCAACATGAGAACAGACTTTTTCTACTTCATCCAGAATATGACTGGCCATGAAAATAGTTTTACCTGACTCAGCAATTCTCAAGATGATGGAACGAATCTCTGCAATGCCTTGAGGGTCAAGGCCATTGGTAGGCTCATCGAATATAAGTACTTGAGGATCTCCAATCATACTTGCAGCGATGGCCAATCTTTGCTTCATACCGAGAGAGTAGGTCTTGAATTTTGATAACTTTCTTTCAGATAAATTGACCTGTTCCAATATTCTTGGTATCGCATCAGTCGATACCTTTTTGATATTGGCAACGATCTCTAGGTTATCTACAGCATTCAGATAGGGATAGAAATTTGGTGTTTCTAACAATGCTCCTACATGCCGTCGGGCATAGTTACCATATTTCCCTTCAAACCATTGGTAGCTACCACTATTGGGATGTACGATTCCTAGAATCATACTTAGTGTAGTGGTCTTACCGGATCCATTGGGTCCTAAAATTCCATAGATGCTACCGGCTTCAATACTTAGGTTCAAATCCTTTACCGCATGAATTCGACCGTAGTGTTTATTGAGTTGATTAATTTGTAATACTGACATGGAGGTAATATAGGGAAGTATTTTTAGAATTTGATTTTGGAATTTACGAGGAAGGGGAGATGATCGACAGAAATGGGTTTTATGGAGATGAGGTTTTGTTGGGGCTCTCAAAAAACACTACTAGATTTTATTTTTGATTGAATCCAATTTCTTTTACATCCGTAAAAGAAAGTTTACATTTGCGTTGCAACCGTCAGCGACAAGAAAAGCGATTCATAATTTCAAAATAAAACAAACAATGGCTACCATCACTAATACAATATTATCCAACCGCGTTCTGAACATGGAAGAATCTGCGACCCTACGCATGGCACAACTTGCTCGGGATATCGCAGCTCAGGGCCATGATGTGATTAGCCTTAGTTTGGGAGAACCTGATTTTGATACACCAGATCACATCAAGGAAGCAGCCATGCAAGCCCTTCGAGATGGATACACCAAGTATACGCCAGTACCTGGACTGATGGAATTGCGTAAGGCCGTTTCTAAAAAATTTAAAGAAGAGAACAATCTGGATTATGGTACTGACCAAATTGTCGTATCCAACGGAGCTAAACAAACCATTGCTAACATCTGCATGGCTTTACTCAACGAAGGAGATGAAGTCGTCATTCTTGGACCATACTGGGTTTCTTACTCCGCTATTGTAAAAGTAGCTGGAGGAGTGCCTGTTGTTATTTCTGCCGGAATTGAGGATGATTATAAAGTAAGCCCCGAACAATTAGAAGCTGCTATTTCCGATAAAACTAAATTCGTTTTATTCTCTTCTCCTTGCAATCCAACTGGTTCTGTTTTTACGGAAGAAGAACTTACCACTTTCGCAAATATCATCGCCAAGCGAGAGAACGTCTTCGTTGTAGCTGATGAAATTTATGAGTACATCAATTTTACCGCTAAGCATTTTAGCATCGGATCGCTTCCACAAATAAAAGACAGAGCCATTACTGTCAATGGTTTTTCTAAGGGCTTCGCTATGACCGGCTGGCGTTTAGGGTACATGGGAGCACCTGTTAAGATTGCAAAAGCTTGCGCTAAAATCCAAGGTCAAAACACCTCTGGTGCAAATGCTTTTGGACAAATGGCTGGGGCCTACGCCCTCGAAGCGGATAAAGGACCAACCCGAGAAATGAGAGCTGCTTATTTGAAAAGAAGAGATTTGGTTATTTCTTTACTGAATGAAATCCCTGGTTTGAAAACCAATAATCCACAAGGAGCTTTCTACATTTTCCCAGATTGTAGCGACTACTTTGGTAAGAGTGATGGCGAAACGACCATCAATAATGCTAATGATTTCTGTGAGTACATTATGAATAATGCTTACGTAGCAGTCGTTACTGGAACTGCATTTGGAGCGGATAATTGTTTTCGAATTTCCTATGCTGCATCTGAGGAGCAGCTTACGGAGGCTTTGAAACGAATTAAGACGGCATTGGCTAAGTTGGGGTAGTCTTAACTAATCAGACGATTTACTATAAAAAACAAAACCAGATAAATCCAAAGTCCATCTAAAAAATTCCAGTAAGTCGTCAGCAACTTCAATTTCAATCTTTTCTCAGGATCAGAGAAATAAACGAGAACCGAAACAGGTTCCTTCATTCGCTTTCTAGCAACATAATAAAATAAAATCAGGAAGGGCAAACCAGCGATTACGTGCATAAAGTGCATGGCAGAGATGACGTAGATATAAGAGGTGAGGGTAGAAGAGGCGATGAAAAAATCCTGATTGAAAAGCTGACGCCAACCGATGATTTGTAGAATCATAAACACCACTGTCAGAATGGTCGTAAGGAGCAAGGCATTTTGATAGCCCTTGGTATTGTCAGCCAGATAACATTGTTTTGCCCACCTTAAAGAAAGGCTACTTCCAATCAATACAATC
>JBGCDT010000596.1:0-8072 GCA_045105695.1 Saprospiraceae bacterium
ATACCGAATGCCTTCAGTCCAAATGGAGATGGGATGAACGATGTACTGGAAATCTTTGCAGGCCCAGAGGTAGAGAACATCACCTTATTCAAGGTCTACAACAGGTGGGGAGAAGTGGTGTATGAGTTGAATAACTTTTTGGATGTAGATCCAGATATTTACTGGGATGGAACATTCAAGGGAGATCAATTGAACCCAGGGGTGTTTGTATACCATGCAACGATACTATTCAAAGATGGTCGCATTGAACTGCGTAAGGGGGATGTGACTATTATGAAATAGAAAATTTAAATTCTAAAAAAAAAGGGTTTACCTAATGTTTTGGGTAAGCCCTTTTTTTATTTTAAGTGAAAACTTATTCTGTGAAATCAAAAGAATCAAAGAATCGATCCTGACCTTTGTTTAAACTTTTATCCCTTTGCATTACTACCTGTATTTGGTAAAATCTTGTTCCCACCATGTATGCTCTAGTCTTTATAGTAGCGGTTCCTTTTTTATAATCTACACGCCAGAGTCGCCCTGGATAACCATCTAGCTTGATGAAGTCAACATAGCGCAGATCGCCGGTTACTGTTTTTACGGAAGTATCGATAGTGTAATGGAAGAAGGATTCTAGAAACTCTGTAGAGTCAGAATGTATACTCTGATCCGGATAATCAATATAGCTCACAGAGTAGAATACGTTATCTGGGTTGTCTCCTTTGGGTTGATGGAAGTAAGTAGTGTATAACAATGTACCTACAGCCGTTTCCATAAGCTGTTCCTTTTGCTCCATTTCGCCTGGGACATACACTCGAAACTTTCCTTCTGTGGATTCAAATTCTTTCCAGTTGCTTTGTGCAAATGCATTTACCGAAAGGAATAACAATAAAAGGAGAAATATATTTTTCATAAAATTAACCTTTATCTATTGGGTTGAAGAGAATAGCTACCTGTTAAAGATGATTTGCAGTCTTCAAAGGTTGCCCGTTTTAAAACTGATTTTTCTATCTTGCATTTGTGAGCAAAAATGTGAATGCTCCGAAGAAGAAACTCTTTTTGTGCTAAACAAATTTTGCAAATTTATGAATAAATCAATTCTTCTTTTCTCTCTTTTGATGCTGGTGCTTTTTGCTGCCTGTAAGCAGGAGTCTCAAAGTGTTGATTCTGACGAACCTGTAAAATTACCTCCTGAGAATGAAGATTATTCAGAATCCATTCACAAATGGGGTTACATCAATAAAGGTGGTCGCTTAGTTATTCCCGCAAATTACGATGATTGTCGTCAGTTCTCAGAAGGTTTTGCAGTGGTGCGAAAAAAGGGTTTCTGGGGTTACATTGACAAACGTGGAAGAGAAATCATAAAGCCAGTTTACAAGGCAGCTTGGTCTTTTTCTGAAGGCTTAGCAAGGGTACAACTTTACGAAAGTGACAGCATCGGTTTCGTCAATACCAAAGGTGAATTTGCGATAGCTGCCATATACGATGATGCAAAAGATTTCTCTGAAGGCTTGGCTGCTGTTCAGCTAGAGGGACGGTTTGGATATGTAAATAAATCAGGAGAAATTATTATTCCTTTTGAATATGAAGCTGCTGCAAAATTTGACAATGGAGTAGCTAAAGTAAAAAAAGGAAATAAGTATGGACTGATTGACCGATCCGGAAAACTATTGTTAGAAAATACTTACGATGCCATCTATTCGCTACAGGAGGATTTGATCCGAGTAAAGAAAAACGACCGTTATGGTTTTGCGAACAAAGAAGGACAACTCGTGATCCCTCTGCAATTCATCAGCGCAAAAGATTTCAACAATGGTTTAGCTGTAGCTAAATTAGAAGACAAATTCGGATTAATTGATTCACGTGGGACTTTTGTTATAAAGGAAAAATACAAAGACCTTTGGTATGCAGAAAATGAACTTTGGGGAGCAACCATCTTAGGTAAATCTGGCTTTCTGAAAAAAGACGGTACACCACTTGGCCCATTTAAATATGACTTGCTCTATAGTTTCTCCGAAGGACTGGCTGGTTATGAGCGTAATGGTTTATGGGGAGATTTAGATGTGGAGGGAGAAGAAATTACGGATCCTCAGTTCGGTCTGATTTGGGACTTTGAGGAAGGATTCGCCAGAGTTGCTCTTCTGGAAGGTATTGGTTTTATCGATAAAACTGGAGAGGTTGTTCTGGACGCGAGGTATGCAGATGTGAGAGATTTCTCTGAAGGCTTGGCGCGGGTACAGGTGCTCTGAAAAGGAAAATAGGAGAGGAGCCTACTCTTATTAATTCTTAACTACGAATCCGAAGGAACTATCCCCGTTTTTACTGCAAAGAGAACCAACTCAGAGGTAGAGCTAAAACCCAATTTCTTCATAATGTTTTTTCGATGAGTATATATGGTATGCGTACTGAGGTTGAGCTTAGCAGCAATCTCTTTGGCAATCATACCTTTGGCGACGAGCTGGACAATTTCGATTTCGCGACCACTCAAAGGCATGGGTGCACAGTCACTGACTTTATCAGGAAAAGACTTTTCAAAAATAAAATCCATTACTTTACTACAAAAAAACTTCTCATGCTTGGAAGTGCTAATGACGGCATCTATGATTTCCGCCTGATCGCATTCCTTGGTTAGAAAACTCCGTACACCGTTCTCTATCGCTTTGTAAATAGTCTGTTTATTATTATCGGCACTGATGACCAGTAGCTCCGTTTCTGGAAAATTGTCTTTCAAACTCTGAATGGTATTAACGCTAAATTTTTCAGGTTGATCATAGTCTATGATAACGACATCGGCAGGTTTGTGCGAAAGCACATTGAGGAGCTCCTTTTCATTTCGAGCATCACCAATGATGTTGAAACCATTGGTCGCACTGAGCATAGCTCTTAGACCCGCTCTGATCAGGTACTGTCCATCTGCTATGACGATCGAAATGTTTTGCATGATTGAATTAACTAGGCGTTTACTTAAACAGATATAATGTCTGTATTTTCCTTATTTATACAATTTCTAATTAAGTAACAACGAAGATAGGTTTTAGGTTGTGTATCACAAAATGAATCTTTGTACTAAAAATGGATAATATTGGATGTGCATCAAAGACGCTGTATTTTTTAGCTTTCCTATGTAAACGTTGTACCTTTGCCTACGAATTTTTAATGAATCGACTGCTATTTCCTATTAGGCAGTACTAAAATCTCAAAGCTACTATGTCAGAAGATTACAAATATGATCTGCGCGGGGTGTCTGCTACCAAAAGTGAAGTACACGCGGCCATCAAAGGATTAGATAAGGGGCTGTACCCAAATGCTTTTTGTAAAATACTACCT
Source organism: Saprospiraceae bacterium (assembly GCA_045105695.1). Lineage (GTDB taxonomy): Bacteria > Bacteroidota > Bacteroidia > Chitinophagales > Saprospiraceae > CALGLS01. The sequence goes on from JBGCDT010000596.1 coordinate 3,307, forward strand.
GATGTCACAGGTGGAAACGATCCCGATTATTGTAATCTGATGCACGCTGATACCGCTGGTACTAAAACTAGTATCGCATATATGTACTGGAAAGAAACAGGGGATGCTTCCGTTTGGAGTGGTATCGCGCAGGATTCTATTGTCATGAATTTGGATGACATGGCCTGTGTCGGTTGTGTGGATGACATCGTTTTATCTTCCACTATCGGTAGAAATAAATTAGCGATTAGCGGAGAAGTCATTAGTAAGATTATCAATGGTGCTAATGATTTTGTGAATGGTTTGAAAGAACACGATGTCCACATTCATATGTCAGGAGGAGAGACGGCAGACGTTGGAGATATTGTTCGGACGATAGATGTAGGTTATACCGCTTTCGCTAGAATGCGCAGAGATCAGGTTATTGTAAATGATATTCAACCAGGCGATGTGATCGTTGGTTTGGCTTCTTATGGTCAGGCAACTTATGAAAATAATTACAACGCTGGTACGGGGAGTAATGGACTGACTTCCGCTCGTCATGATTTATTGCACAGCTCTATGGGCGAAAAATACCCTGAGAGTTTTGATCCCAATATGCCTAAGGAAGTTGCTTACGTAGGAAAGCACAAACTTACTGATGAAGTTTCTTTTGATGATGTAAAAACCAATATTGGTAAACTGATTCTTTCTCCAACGCGTACATATCTTCCTGTTCTAAAAAAGATATTCAAAACACATCGTAGCAAAATAAATGGTTTGATTCATTGTACTGGAGGTGGACAAATAAAGGTGGAGAAATTCATGCAGAATCGCAGAGTCATAAAAAACAATTTGCTGGAAACGCCACACTTGTTCAAGCTCATCCAAGAGGCAGCTAACGCAGATTGGAAGGAGATGTACCAAGTCTATAACATGGGCCATCGTTTAGAATTCTACTTGCCGAAATCAGAGGCTGATGCAATCATCGAAATTGCTAAATCATTTAATATAGATGCACAAATCGTCGGACACGTTGAAGAGGCGGAGCAGAATGAAGTCGTCATTGACGGAGCGCACGGGACCTTTACTTATGTAGCCGGTTAATCAGAGATGAAAAAAAATCTTGTCTTAATCACTCTTCTCTTTCTTTCGGGGCTCGTAATTGGACAACAGACTGCTGTTGTTGACACTACGGTCTCGAGTATCTCTGGTCATATTCTGGATGTTAAAAATTACAAAATAGGGCTAAGTTATTTTCGTAATATAATGTGCTTGACGGAAGCCATTCATCAACTGCCAGTAAGTAATATGGTAGACAATTACCTTGCGGCGGAAGGCAAAATCAGCGAAGAACTTAAGCTAATTCTTTCAGGAGATCCCATCACTTTTAGAGAAAGAGCTAAGATAGTTGAACTGAATTCAGATAATAGTTTTGACCTTAGTTTATCCTTACTGACTACTCAGTTTGGACAATTGGCTTATGGCAAAAATAAAATTCCCTTTTACATTTCTCCTGGCGATCAGTTACAGTTCAAATTCAATGGAAATAGTTTTTTAGAAACTTTAGTATTCTTTGGAGAGGGGAGTGCTGCTAACAACTATCTACTGGCTAAACAAAAGCATTTCGAAAAAGAAACTGAATACTTGCAGCGGCAAATGAAATACGCGACACCTTCCGAATTTAAAGAATACATGGAGGAACAGCGCACTTTGCGACTAGAGTTTTTGGGTAATTATGAGAACGGCAACTCATTTGAAAACGACTTCTCTGATTTTGCAAAAGCAGAAATAAACTATTGGTACGCCAATCAATTACTAAGCTACCCCTGGGAACATCCACTGCATCATGATATGGATGCCCCGATGCCAATGCCTGAAGATTACTTTGCTTTTTTGGAGCAGTTAGAAATCGTCGAAGTTGCTGCATTGCCTTATGAAGGATACACTCACTTCTTGGATCAATATTTTGATTACTTATTGGAATTGCCTTCTAACAATAGTCTTACAAAAATGCAGTTGGCTGAACAAAACCTACACGGAGAGGTGCTTAGTTTTTACAAAGCTCGTCTCTTAACCATTGCTTGCAAACGCGGAAGGGCTACAGAAAACGAAGAATTAATTCATGATTTTATTGCTAATTCTTCTAACGAAGTCTATGTGAAAGTTTTGCGTGAAGCTTTAGTCGAAGCCAAAGGTTTAACTAATGGTGCTTTGGCCCCAGTCTTCAAGTTGACCAATACAAACGGTCGCCTGGTGAGCCTGGAAGATTTTAAAGAGAAAGTAGTTTACCTTGATTTTTGGGCTTCCTGGTGTTCGCCTTGCATTATGCAAATGAAGAACAGCAAGAGTTGGAAAGCGCAGTTTAAGGATAAAGACGTTGCTTTTATTTATATCTCTTTAGATAAAGACAAAACGGACTGGCGAAATTTTGTGCACTCTTTAAGCAAAGGGTCACAGGATGTTCATCTGGTCGCGAAATCGGGAGAAATGTACGATTCTGAAGTGGCTCGTGAATATTTTGTAAAGCGTTTGCCGAATGTTTTTATCATAGATAAACAAGGCAATGTGTTTTATAATTCAGTTAAAGAAAAAACGCAGTTGCGAATGGCTGATATGATTGAGGATTTGTTGTTGGTGAATTAAGGTTATTCTGCTGCGCTTATACCATTGTATTTATAAAATTTAGGGTAACTCCTTGTTAGTTGCGAAGTCAATATAAGCAAGTTACAGAAAACCACCTCATAATTTTTTAATTATGAGGCGGGACCACTTTTTATAGTTTTCTAAATTTAGTGTTACACAAAAAAATATCAGAATATTTACGCTCCTTGGAAAGCCCTAATCTGCCCGCCCTATGGTCGCTACGGTCAGAGCTCTTCAAGACAGATTATGAAGTTGATTGATGTTGATCCCTACTTTATTTCTGTTCAATGACCGCCTTTGTCTAATAGTTTCAATTGTCATTTATAGTAATAGCCAAGACTAATTATTTTACAAGTAACTTCTTTATCGATCTTTTATCAGCAGAACGGCATTCTAATAAGTAAACACCACTGTTTAAACCTGTGACATTAATCGAAGCATTAGATGAAGTAACAGATTTGACCATTACTTCTTTACCTGCGATATCTTTTATTGAAATCATATCAATCACTTCAGTTGAATTGATTTGAACAAAGTCAGATGCCGGATTAGGGTAAAAGCCAAATAATTCTGAATTTATCTCTGAAGTAAAAACTGGTTCGTCTTTAACTAAGACAAATCGCCACCATCCTGTAGTGATTGAGATGTCTAAGGTCATCATTTTGGGATTGGTAGTCGTCATCTCATATAGGTCATATTGAATCCATGAGAGAGCATTTCCTGGAAATTCTAATTCGTAATTATTGACCACTTTGGGAATCCCCAGATGCAATCCATAACCACCGATCGTAACTTTGTTTCCAGCATAATTCCAAGTTCCTGAGTCTACAGATCCGTCATGAGGATACACAGGTACACCACACATGTATTCATCCACTCCCTGCCAAGGCTCCAGCCATGTTTCATCTCCCATTTCATTTTTGAAACTTCCGTCTTCAAAGAAAATAAAGGTATCATCAAAAAAGCAAGCTCGAGTATTTACGTCGTCAAGACTATTGGACCACCATTCGCCACTTCCTAGTGTAGGTCCAACAGCTAATGCTCCTGCCTGTGGAGCTATTCTCCAGGTCCCTACAAAGTCTTCCAAAGTAACTCCGGTCGACCCTTGCCGAGTGACTTCCAGGCAAAATTCTCCTTCCGCGAAACCATAACCATCAACCATTACAAAATAGGATTCGCCTACCGTTGTAGCTACTGATATTTTGGCATTATAGAGGCTTGTAGCATAATCCTCATCTTCACTACAGGCAAGGGAGTTTAGATTGTCACAACTACCAGAATAAAGGGCTATTTGAGTATCTCCATTCGAGATGTAATTAGAAGCATTACATTCCACCGTATTGATGGTATAAGTATTACCATCTCCTACGAATGAAAACCAAACCGTTTTATTTAATGCAGGGTTAAAATCTTCAAAGCATTCATACCCATTAGAAGGATCAGAATTACTGGTATAAGAGTTACTATTATCCCAAAGAGTAGAGATCTGAGCTTGTCCCGGTCCCTGACCAAAAAGATTATTAATATCATTTGCGAAATGACAATTGTTACCAGGTAAATTTTGAGAAATAATGCAAACACCTCTTGGACTATTTCCTACGGCGAGGGTTGACAATGTTGTGTTCGTATTTGTGCTTATGATGTTTATACTATTACCTTCTATATTAGTAACCACTAGCTTTTCTCCATCAGGCGATAGATCTACCCAATAAGGCCATTCTCCAGTGGAAACAGTTTCGTCCATTACTGCAGTTGCAATTTTAAAAATACCAACATTGTCAGATTGTTGATTTGCGATGTATATCTTGGTGCCTTCAGAGTTCATTACTGCTCCTATAGGTTTTGCTCCTACTGGGATATTGCCATTAACTTGATCATTCGCAATATTATAACGAACAAGGATGGAATTATTAAGAGTTACATATACATTGAGATCATTAGGACCGACGATAGGCTTTATAGGGTCACTACCAATATTAATCACGTTTAGTTGACTATTATTGTTTGTATCGAACATACGTAAAGTGCCACCTGAACGACTAGTTACATATAACGTGCTGCCATTGGAATCAAAATCCATGTCAGTTGGATTGTCTGTAGGAAAAACATCAATGACCTGGTTGCTAGCTACATCTATGATGCTAATATTGTTAGAACCAGAA
>JBGCDT010000597.1:0-2513 GCA_045105695.1 Saprospiraceae bacterium
AAATTTATACTTTCCGTTAAACTCAAGCCAAGGGATTACAGATCCATGCACATCGTAAGCGACTACACTGAAAAGGGTAATGTTTGCTGAAGGTTTTAGGATTAAATGCGCACAGTCAAACTCATCATTACAATAAGCGGACAGGGTCACATTGCGCAGAGTTGATAATTCATCACCAGCATCAGCCAATGATTTTGATCTCAGGACTGCACTTGAAGTTTCACTTGTATTTGTTGCAGACTTGTGAAAAGTTGAGATTTCGTCCACCAACAAGTACACCAAGCTATTGTCAACACCAAAAAAAAAACATTCTTGACTATCTGTATTGGTGCTATCGGCAACACAAGAAGGTAGAGATCCGCCTTCCACACCTAGTTTCATACGCTCGCCCCTTGGCCACTGTCTCGCAAAAACCTCCAGCTCGCGATTGTCGACACTAGTAAAATAACACAGGTTTTCAGAACATTCAGGTTCCGCACTGACAAGATCAAAAATAGTTTGATGAGATGCTCGTTCATTCTCTGAAATCGTGGCCTGAACTAGTTGACTTTCTGAATTGAGGTAGTAACACACCAATCCATCATGGCAAACAACGTCCGATGCCACCGACCCACCAAGCTGCATCAGTGTTGAAGACTCCAGCTTCAATACACCCAGTTGATTGGTATTTGTTTTGAAATAGCAATAATCTTCCGAACAACTTGCTGCAGAGCCAATTGTTCCATTCGTACTTTCTATTTGTACTGTGCTTTGAGTCCGTGCATCAAATCTCCATAAGATCTGACCCATTGAATCTAGAAAATGACAGATAATGGAACCATCATCTGAACGAATAACACACGATGGTGAAGCGCCCAACGCCACTTCCTCCGTCAGAAGTTCTACTTGAATAATCATCATATCTTCTGACACATAGGACATGTATAAGCTTCTGTCAAACCCAACAAAAACACATGTTGTTGAAGACAAACACTCAGGTTTGAAAGCCAGCTGTCCGCCAACACTTCTTGGATGCAGAATTCTTCCATTGGCTTGATTGTATTCCGTAAAAAGCAGCCGATTTCCAGCGGATCGATAAAAGCATCTCAAGTTTCCTGTAGACTCAACGCGGTAACAACTTGGTGGTGATCTTTGGTTGTTCTGAATGATCTTATCACTGGTGCACTCTGCTTGTGTCACGGTCTCATAGCAGCTTTCTCCAAACATATTACAAGGCCAATGAGTTTCAAGGTTGCAGGCATAACCACACGAAGCAGATGCATCTGCTTCACTAATTCCACACCCTGGGGTATAATCTTCCCTGAACACCAAGTCAGCAATTGGCATAGGGAGTTCAGAAGTCTCGAAATTCCCCTTAGAGCCAGTTACTGCAACGACAATACCAATAATAGTTGCCACAGCAATCACCGCAGCAACGCTCAGTTTCTTCTTTCTCGACATGTTCAACCATTTTTTTTCTCCCGCATCTCCATCAGCACCTTGATAAATTCCAACAGAGTTGAGGCCTTCAAGATCTGTACCAACTGCCATTGGGTTAACAGCTTTGGGCTTGATGATTTCATCTGGTGGACTGCTTGGAACACTTCTCCTTGGATTATCACTTTCAACTTGACTTTTCCCGTCATTATAATGTGACGAAACCGCGTTTGCCCCTTCGTCTTCTTTCTTGAACTTTAAAGCCTTCAACCTGCTTCCAAGTTGACCCAGCTTGAACATGATATAGTTCCGTTAAGTGCAGTATAAAATACGAGAAAACCGAAAAACAAAACTAGCAATCAAAATATCCAGTGCGATTGTGCGAACCAATACACTTCCAGTAGCCAGTGTTCAGCGATAGATACTCACAACAGAAAACAATGACTCCGAAATTTATGCAACTGTTCTTAAATTCAAAAACCAAACTTATATGTACGACTGTTATGTAAGCAACAATAAAAGCAACTTTGAAATTAAAATCGATATTTCTTTGCTTGTGATTGAAAGAAAGATATAAAATAAGAAGAAAAAAAGAATATGAAAAAAAATAACTAAACACAAGTGATAAACAAATTTTCTTTCGCTCTACCAGAGAAAAATAAAAGATAAATGAAAAATGAGAAATCAGGACACTCCCAAAAGAAGTACACTCTTATAGAAATGTTTTTAACACCAATTGTTAACACGATAATAAAAATTAAAAAAAAAGACTAAAAACACTTAAAATGCGATTCGAAAATACAATGCAAAAACGAAACCAAAGGCAGAAAAAATGCCAAAGGCAAAAAAATGGATTGCATTTTGTGGTGTTTTAAAATTGTCTTTACACAAAAACGTTAAAAGATATCTAAAAGATATATATATGGAAAATATAAATGAAAGCTTAGAAAGAAAAAAGCGGAGCGAATACCCGGGCAGGCCAGGTCAGGTCAGAGGCGTATTTTCCCGTTCAAATTTGCCGCAGTTTTGGGCATCTCTTTGGAATTTGAATCTATTTTATATTACCAACTTTACTGAACGTACCAGCTTTTGCATGC
>JBGCDT010000598.1:0-20811 GCA_045105695.1 Saprospiraceae bacterium
CCACTAGTTTTTTTTTTTTTTTTCTTTTGGCGCATTCCTCCAACCGTATAAGAGTCATCTACAAAAGTGGACAAACAATCGGCAAGAGAATCGAGATTATCATAAAAATCATCTTCCCTCATGCCTGTTGAGTTCAAGTCAAATCGTATTTCAAAGAACGGAAGTGAGGTGGCCAACAAACTGCCATCTTCTGTCAATATATCCCCTCGTTCTGCGTCTACAGGTTTGAGGTCTACATATAAATTTTCTCCTTTAGCTCTCCACTTATCTCCTTCTGTAATTGCAATTTTGAAAGCTTTCACAAATACAATTACCGCAACCAAAACGATAACAAAGAGCACCAGGTAAACCCTTCTTAAAACTTCATTTCTGATATCTACTGCCACTGGATTTATATTATTATGACACAAAAAAATAATTTCCCTATTTCTACACTCAGTTGTTGTTGTCTATTTACGCTCTCGTTTGTTGATCACAATTTTTTTAGGCTTTCCTTTCATAGGCTTTAATCCCATAGGAGCCACTGCTTTTACTACTTCGGATTGTTTAGTACTATACATCAACCCAGATTTCAAAGAATTATATTCCCACCGCAGTTCTTTCACTTCTTTTTGCAAACCTTGAATCGCTCTAATTTTCTTTTCACTATAATGTGCGTTTGCGATATAAGCAATCAGTAGAAATACCAGAAAAAAAACAAATGGAACATTTTTCAAAATCCATTCTGAGCTCATTTGCCCTATGGAGAGATAATCGGTTAGTGTTTTTTTCTTTTTAGCCATTTTTTGAAAACTGTTAACTGTTGACCGTTAACTTTTAACTGCGCTCAGTTTTTTTTATTCTAACTAAAATCTCATTCAGCTCTCGTTTGATTCGCGACCGAAAGAAGTTAATGGTTAATTCTTAAACGTTAATAGTTTTACACCCTTTCCGCCACTCTCATCTTAGCACTTCTCGCTCTGGGGTTTCGTTTTATTTCCTCTGCCGTAGGAACGATTGCTTTTTTGCTAATCAGTTTGAATGGGCGGTGGATGTTTCCGAAGAAGTCTTTTTGAATTTCTCCCTCTACATTTCCAGAGCGTAAAAATTGTTTGACCATTCTATCTTCCAGCGAGTGATAACTAATGACCACCAGACGACCTCCGGGTTTTAGTACTTCAAGACTTCCTTTCAGAAAGTCCTGTAGTGCACCCATCTCATCGTTCACTTCGATTCTTAAGGCTTGAAAAACCTGAGAGAGATATTTCATTTTGCTTCCTCGAATGACGTTGTCAAGAATTAGCATAAAATCTCCTGTAGTCAGAATCGGTTTTTTATCCCTCGCTTGAACAATGGCCTGAGCTAGGGTTTTTGCATTACGGACTTCACCGTATTTGCTAAAAATGTTTTGTAGTGTGTTGGCTTCGTAAGTATTTAAAATAGTGGAAGCGGTTATGGTCTGTTGTTGATCCATCCGCATATCCAGTTCTGCCTCATATCGGTAAGAAAATCCACGACTTGCATCGTCGAATTGGTGGCTGGACACTCCTAAGTCTGCGAGGATACCATCAACTTTTTCGATGCCATGCAATCTGAGCACTCTTTGTAGGTATCTGAAATTGTAGTGTAGGAATGTAAAACGCTCATCCTCAGTAATATTCGGCAATACATCTTCATCCTGATCAAAGCCGTATAAGTGCCCTTCGGCACTCAGTTTTTCTATTATCTTTTTGGAATGTCCGCCTCCTCCAAAGGTTGCATCTACAAAAGCTCCATCTGCGCGGGTGATTAATCCCTCCAAGCTCTCTGTGAGCAATACGGGATCGTGATATTCCATTTTAATTATTTTTACGCTTCTTTATTATCACTATTGTTGTTGTCAATACCTCCTGAGAAGTCAATATTATTTGATACGTCATTTGCGATATCAGACATATTTTCTAATTCTTCGGAAGCTTTCGCCAGTTCAGCAATATAGGTTTCCTTATCCCAGATTTCAATATAATTATTGACCGCCACCAGAATGACCTCTTTGTCTATACCTGCATGCTCCATTTGAATTTTAGAAAGTAATATTCGATCAGATCCATCTGGCTTAGCATCTGAGGCACCACTGTGGATATATCGAATGAAAGCTCGGATTTTTTTGTTGTACGAATTAAGCTTATTCACTTTGGCAGCTATATTATTCCATACTGGCCGAGGATACAGATTCAAACATTTTTCTAAACCTCTGTTAATGACAAACTCCATCCCCTCATCGTACTTGCGCAATAGTCCCGTAGGGAGCCGTATCCGGCCCTTCGAGTCTACTTTACAATGGAATTCGCCTATATTCTGGTACATTTTGTATATTTGCTGTACAAATCGATGCTCAAAATTACACTAATTCCCACAAAACGACACATTTTCCCACCAATATGGTAAAAAAAAGTTTTCCACATCGCCCTTAGCGAGGAAAAACAGGTTGTTTTTGAATACAAACGGAATATGTTTAACATTCTCAACGTAGCTTTGTAGAATCTTTTTTCTACAATTGAATGCAATTTATAAAAATCTGGCAGATATATAAGATAATTCTAATCTTTTTGTAAAAAAAGTTATCCACAGTTGGCTTTATCCGTTCTTTTTCACTCCATAAGAATTAGAAAAACTGTAGCGTTTCATTTGTAAAACGCCAAAAATTGCCTCACTAATAATACTAGTATTCATCTTTGAGGCCCCTTCTACTCTATCTACGAATGTTATAGGAACTTCTACTATTTTGAACCCTAGAGAACGTGCGGCAAATTTCATTTCAATCTGAAAAGCATAGCCAACGAAACGAATCTTATCCAAGTCTAAGTTCTCCAATACTTGCCGCTTATAGCAAACAAAACCTGCCGTCGGATCTTTTACCGGCATCCAGGTTATCATACGTACATATATAGACGCGCCATAGGACAAAAAGATTCGATCAAAGGGCCAATTCTCCACTTTTCCCCCTTTTGTGTACCTTGATCACACTGCAATGTCTGTTCCTCCTTCCGAACAAGCCTTTTGTAAGCGAATCAAATCTTTAGGATTATGAGAAAAATCAGCATCCATTTCAATGATATAATCGTAACCTCTTTTTAGCCCCCATCTGAATCCGTGGATGTAAGCCGTTCCCAGACCTAGCTTCCCTGTTCTTTCTTCTATGTGTAATCGACCTTCGTATTTTGATTGTAAATCTTTTACGATTTGTCCAGTACCATCTGGCGATCCATCGTCCACAATCAGAATATGGAAGTCCATATCTAAAAGGAACACTGTCTTTACCATTTTGGCAATGTTCTCCTTCTCGTTATAGGTGGGGATGATGACTAAGTTCTTGGACACTGGTGCGTTACTGTTTTTGAATGAGCAGCAAAGATAAATTTATGCTTGAATTTGAGGGTGGAAATTATCTTTTTTGTAATTAATCTTAATGCTTATGCTACTTTATTAGCGTCTATTTGTTTCATTTAGGCTTCTAATGTTCTTTCAGCTTTTTTAGTTTACTACTAATGAAGGGCGTTTTCTACAAACATTATTAGCCAAGTTTACATTATTATAATACCATGCAAAACGATAACTTCCTCACAGCTATTAAAGCTGCTTTAAATATACACAGACCTAGTCTAGAACAACTCATCAATCAGCAAGTGGATCAGGCTATTGCCAAAATGCCTCCTCAGCAATTGGATTTTGGACAAGTAAGCGTAGATAAAAAAGGGATACTCACTCTGGATATTAAAGAACAGACGATTTATCTATCCATTCCACTAAAGATACACTTCAAAGGAAAAAGTCTCTTATCCTTAGTGAAGGCACATGGGGAGATTGAATTATTCCTCGAAACTGCTTTAACCTTTCAGGAAGACTGGCAACTCTTTACAGTTACTAAATTGGTGCGCTACCGCTGGGTTGAGGAACCAGACTTGCAATTAAGTGTTTTCAACCTTTCTGTCGAAAAGATCGCTGATCAATTTCTCCATCGCTTTAAAGAAAAACTTGAAATCAAGATTGATGAAAGTATTCAAAAAGGATGGAACACTGCTAAAGTGAAAGAAAAAACAGCAGCCTTTTTTGCAAAAGCGCATCAACTGAATCCACAGTTCCCCATCTATTTGCATTTACTACCAGAGCGTTTTCAATTATCTCCTGTAGAAAGCGATGATTTATTTTTACGCACCCAGATAGATACTGTTTTGGGTATTGAATTGAATAGTTCTGACAAAGGATATGAAAACATAAAAGTCCCCACTCCTTCTTTCGAAAAAACAGAGTCAGATCAGGAAAGTTATTTTAATGTAAATGTAGATTTGAAATACCCCCCCTTGGAGCAATTAATGAAAACACAGCTCATTGGTCAGTCCGTCTCCTATAAAGATTATGAAATAACATTCTCCGATGTACAACTCTCCAAAGTTGAAAAAGGATTACAATTGATTGTGGGAGTTGAAGGATATATGAAAGGAAACATCAACTTAGTTTGCCTACCGATTTACGACGAGATCGCGAATGTCATAAACATGCAGATCATAGACTTCGAATTGAACGTAGACTCTTTCTGGAAACGAAATCTGGCTAGTCTTTTTTCAGGTGTTATAAAAGAGGAGATGCAAAAGCGTTTGCGCTTTAAGCTTGACGATATTCTACAATTGAAAGAAGTGAAAAACCTAGAGGATTTTAACCCTCAGAAAGAAGCCCATGTGAGCATAAAAATTTCTGACATTCGCTTACGTAATTTTATTGTTGGGGAAGAAGCAATTTCCTGCACCTTAGTTGCAGCAGCAAGCATTGCATTGACGCTACTGGAAGACTTGAAATCAGAAAAAGAGACAATCTTCAGCTAGTTCTTCAAAGGTAGTATTTCCATTAATTTCTAGATATACCTTTCTCTCATAAACGATTGATAACTACTCCTTCACCAATTTTGCAATCACTTCACAAACATCTTCCGCATTTGGTTTTGTAAAATAATCACCATCAGAACCATAAGGAGGTCGGTGCGCTTTCGCTGAAATAGTTGTCGGCGAAGCATCCAAATGGAAGTAGCCTTTTTGCTTTTCCATCACCTCTTGCATCATGTAAGCTGTTGCACCTCCTGGTACATCTTCATCCATGAAAACAATGCGGTTGGTTTTCTTTAGCGATTCTACAATTTGGTGATTTACATCAAATGGTAACAATGTTTGCACGTCGATCAGTTCTACAGAGATTCCTTTCTTTTCTAGAAGTTTAATTCCAGCTTGAGCAACTCTTACGCAAGAACCATAAGTCACTAATGTAACGTCCGTTCCTTGTTGCAAAACTTCAGGTTGGCCGAGCGGCACGGTGAAGTCTCCCATGTTGTCCGGCATCTTTTCTTTCAGTCGATAACCATTCAAACATTCGATAACAATTGCAGGATCTTTAGAATTCAACAGTGTATTATACATTCCAGCAGCCTGCGTCATATTACGAGGCACGCACACATGCATTCCACGCAAAGAGTTGATAATCATCCCCATAGGTGATCCAGCATGCCAGATTCCTTCTAACCGATGACCTCGGGTACGAATGATAACCGGAGCCAGTTGTATTCCATCTGTACGATAATGCAAGGTTGCCAAATCATCTGTCAGTGGTTCTAAACCATAGATCAGATAATCCAAATACTGAATCTCCGCAATCGGTCGCAAACCACGGACGGCCATACCAATCGCTTGCCCCATAATAGACCATTCTCTGATGCCTGTATCGTAAATTCTATCTAATCCGTATTTTTCGTGCAAGCCTGCAAAACCTTGATTTACATCTCCAATATGACCTACGTCTTCTCCGAATGCAAATACATTGTTATGCTTTTCAAAGGTCTTATCAAAAAAGGCATTTAGGATTTCGTACCCGTTCTTTTTTGGAGAATGTTCGGAGTATTCTGGTTCCGTTGTGGTAACATTCAGGGCACTTGTAGGAGTATTGTTATAAAGATTACTGTGGTAGTCGTCCTCTGCTTTTGCAAAAGCTTTATCAACCCATTCATTCAACAAAGTCAAGTCTATACCACTCTCCTCTAAGTCAAAACGTAAGCTACGTGCATATGCTGTTATTTCTCCGAAGGTTGGATTGAGCATCTTGTTCAACTTATCACTAGCCTCTGTAAATTGATTTTGGTAAGAAGGATTCTGATTGCCAATCTGAGTACAGATATTTGACAAGGTTTGAACGGCTTCTTTGACTGGTTTTAGGAAAGCAGCCCAAGCATTATCCTTTCCAGTTTTAGCAGCTTCTTTTGATTGATTTTCGATTTCAATCAAAGTGCTTTCATCAGCAATTCCCTCCTTCAAAATCCATTTTCTAAACTGCAAATTGCAATCATGTTCTTTTTCCCAGCTAAGCCGATCTTTAGATTTATATCTTTCGTGAGAACCGGAAGTAGAGTGTCCCGTTTGCTGCGTCAGTTCTTCTACGTGAACTAAAGCTGGAATATGCGTTTTTCTACTTCGACTAATCGCTTTTTCATATGTTGCTAAAAGCGCTTCATAATCCCAACCTTTCACCGTGTAAATATCGATCCCATTCTCTCCCTTCCTCGCTTGAAACCCCTTAAGAACTTCAGAAATAGAGCCCTTTGTCGTTTGATATTCTTTAGGAACAGAAATACCATATCCGTCATCCCAAACAGAAACCACCATAGGAACTTGTAAAACTCCGGCAGCATTTATCGTTTCCCAAAATATGCCCTCAGAGGTACTCGCATCTCCTATTGTTACGAAGCAGACCTCATCTCCGTTTTCACTAAAATTATTTTCACCAAGTTCTTTGCTCAAAGCTCTGTATTTCTTAGAAGCAAAAGCAAGACCCAGTCCACGAGCCATCTGGCCACCAGTGCTGGAAATATCTGAAGAAGTATTGTATTGTGTTTTTTGATTGATCCAATCCCCTTCCTCATCAATGGTGGGAGTAGCAAAATGGTTGTTCATTTGTCGACCGCCAGAGAAAGGATCATTGTAGGTATCTGCGTAAAGTTGAGCGAAGAACTGTTCCACATTAGTAATACCGAGTGCCATCATGATCGTCTGATCACGGTAGTAACCAGAACGCCAATCGCCTTTTTTATAAAATTTGGAGAGCGCAATTTGAGGTAATTCTTTACCATCTCCTATGATTCCGAATTTAGCCTTACCGGTTAGCACCTCTTTTCTAGCCATAATACTGACCTCACGGCTCAGACAGCAAAGATGATAATCTGCTAAAATATCTTTTGAGTTTTCAAGTGATTTACTGATTTCTTCGTTGGTATTCTTTTTCAATACAGATTCTTTAGACATAGTTAAAGTATATAATCTTCAGCTGGATTAATTTCCGATACCGCAGTTCAACAATTTACGGGTAAGAATCGTTTAGGAAATCGTAAGGGAAAGTTGAGTCCCAAGCACGGTTTCCAATCAAAGATATTGAACGGCTTTATTTTATACTGAGTACAGCTTCGAATGTTCTAGCTGCTGGTAAATTAGACCACAAAAGTAAGGAATTTTAAGCTGATTCCCATAGAATTGTTAACTTATCATTAACGCAAAAGGACTTAAGTTCTCTTCATAATTGGCATTATTATCCTTACTTTTGTTGATGCAGGTTAGAGGCCCGCAAACACTAATTTGCACGATAGAATTGTAGGAGGTTTATTGTATTGTAAATCTTCAAAAATCAAAATATTTTTATCGTCACTCTATTAATTCATGAACTTTAAAATTATAAATTAAATGAAAAATCTATTGTCTTTACTAATGGCTTTCGCTCTAGTTGCTGGAACCCTTAGTGCTCAAACAGCTACTGAAGCTGCTGCACCTGCTACAGAAGGCCCAGTTATGGAATTTGAAACTACAGAGGTTGACTACGGAGTTATTGAATATAACTCTGATCCTTACCGTTCTTTCAAATTCAAAAACACAGGTAACGAACCATTACAAATTACTCATGCAAAAGGATCTTGTGGTTGTACTATTCCTGAATATCCAAAAGAGCCTATCTTTCCTGGAGAAGAAGGAGAAATCAAAGTACGCTATGACACTAAAAGAGATTCTGGTAAGCCTTTCGTAAAGAGAGTAACTGTTTCTACAAATGAGCCAAGTGGCCAAAGCCGAGTGTTGACCATTAGAGGAACGGTGTTGAAGAGAACTGCTGAGCCCGCTGCTCTACCGACTTCAGAGCCAAGCATCTTATCTCCTCAGGGATAATTTAGAAAGGACCTTAACTAAAAAGCCCGACTGTGCGATTGTACAGCCGGGCTTTTTCATTGGGTTTATGAGCTTAAGGCAAAAAGAAAACCCTTGCTAAAATTTAGCAAGGGTCTCTAACCCAAACAAATAAACACAAAAACTATTTTTAACAGTGCTTTCTTAAAAAACACCATCTTTTATTAAATTTAGTAGAAGTCGTAATTGACTCTAAGAGTATTAATCAAAATAGAAAAGATTTGTTGTCACAAATCAGTGTAATATTGATAATACTGTCACAGAGCTGGCAAAGTGTTTAAGCCTAAAGATAAAATATGAAATTTCTTTAAATTTTCCAAATGTTATCTTCGCGTCTCTGACATCCAATTAGTCAAATTTAAGGCCAAATATTGATAAAACTATACTTTAATATGTATTTTTTTTCTATCACTGTCTTTTCAGGCATTTTTGAGGATTAAGGGTGTTAAATTCCATTTATTGCTCTATTTTGTTGTCACAGTAAATATATAATGCCATTAGCATATATTAGCCAAATTATAATGGGCTAATCCACTGTTCAAATTTAATATTTTATTCCACAATTTTATACATACATCTGAAAACCTAAACACCTATTCATGCGCACCTTTGTTTTTTTTATCAGCTTGATATTAACGATAGCTATGACCTGGCTATTGAGCAACCCCGTCAAATATGACGCTCAAAAACCCGCTATTCCCCCACTTGGCAACCTATTCAATCCTTTTACTGGCTTCTGGCAAAATGGTGAACAAGTTACTTTTGAGACAAAGACTTATGATTTCAACGGTTTAGATAAAAACGTGAATATCGTTTTTGACGACCGGCTTGTCCCTCACATATTTGCCGAAAAAGAAAATGATGCTTATTTCGCGCAAGGTTATGTTACAGCAATGCATCGATTGTTTCAAATGGACCTTAGTACAAGACATGCCAGTGGCAGACTCTCGGAGGTTCTTGGAGATAAACAACTCAATAGAGATAAACTAAGTCGTAGAAAGGGAATGGTATTCGGAGCCATGAACACCTTAGAGGTTTGGAAAAAGTCCCCCGAAGCGTACGCTAAATTAGAAGCTTTTACCGCAGGTGTCAATGCTTATATCAACAATCTAAAACCAAAAGACTATCCAGTAGAGTTTAAACTACTTAACTACATCCCTGAAGCATGGACTCCCCTCAAAACCAGCCTAATGCTAAAAAGCATGGCTCAGACACTTTGCATGCGCAATGAAGATATTGAGGCCAGTAATACACTAGCTACATTTGGAAAAGAAACTTTTGATCTTTTATACTCTGATAATAATCCTAAAGAGTCTCCTATCATTCCTGCAGATGTTGAGTGGAATTTCAAAGGACTATTTGGAGATACAACCTCTCTCTCTAGCTTAAATTACTTGCCCTTGCCTCGACTTATGGAAGAACCGCAGCCCGATGGCATAGGAAGTAACAACTGGGCAGTCGCTACTGAAAGAACAAATTCAAAGGGACCTATTCTTTGTAATGATCCGCACTTGCCACTGACCTTGCCTTCGGTCTGGTATGAGGTGCATCTACACAGTCCGGAATTAAACGTTTATGGCGTTAGCCTTCCAGGTGTGCCTGGCGTTATGATTGGATTCAATGAAAATGTCGCTTGGGGGATGACCAATGTAGCGCATGATGTCTTGGATTGGTATCAAATCAATTGGGCAGAAGCCAGTAAATCTTCTTATTTCTATGATGGAAAGTTAAAAGAAGTAGATAACGTTATCGAACAGTATGATGTCTTGGGCCTAGGAACCGTTTACGATACAGTTAAATATACCGTTTGGGGACCAGTCGTCTATGAATCCAAAGGTCATTCAAAGCAAGATTTAGCCATGCGCTGGATTGCTCATTTTGCGCCAGAGGAGTCTGAGATACTAATTATCAATAGACTCAACAAAGCTAAAAATTACGATGACTATGCCGCCGCGCTAAAACCATACTCTGCTCCAGCGCAAAACTTCGTTTTTGCCAGCCGAGATGGAGATATTGCCTTAAAAGTTCAAGGCCGCTTTCCAAATAAGAAAAAAATGCAGGGCCGTTTTGTACAAGACGGTAGTCGTAGTAGTAGCGATTGGCAGGGCTTTATACCAGAAGCACACAACCCTGCGGTCAAGAACCCCAAGCGAGGTTTTGTATCCTCTGCCAACCAACGCTCAACTGCCAATAACTATCCTTATTATTACAATGGTCGTTTTGAAGATTACAGAGGTCGCGTGCTCAATAGCTTTTTAGAAAAAATGGATAACGTTACCGTAAAGGAAATGATGGATTTGCAGAACAATACCTTTTCGCTTAAAGCCAAAGAAGCACTAGCGGTGATGCTACCGATGATCGAGCGAAAAAATCTCAGTCAACAAGAGCGTGATTATTTTAAAACGTTGGACGAATGGAATTACCATTATGACGCAGATGCAAAAGCACCTATTCTTTTTGAAAAGTGGTTCTCTGAGTTTTACAAACAAACATGGGATGAGATGACCGCTGTTGCTCAAAACAAAGACATCCTTTGGCCAGAGCACTGGCGGACAATTGCCCTTATGGAGGGTCAGCCTACTCATGATTTTTTCGATAATAAAAACACTCCTGTCAAAGAGACTGCAAAAAACATAGCTAACACTACATTTCTAACAATGTGTGCACAGGTAGCAAACATGGAGCAATCAAGTGAGGTATTTACTTGGAAAGACAAAATGAATTTCAAGATCCCTCATCTTCTTCGTACTCCGTTTTTTGGCAAAAGTGGATTCTCCATTGGCGGTTCTCCCAGTGCTTTAAATGCAATGAATCCCAACGGATTCGGTCCTTCCTGGCGAATGGTCGTTTCCTTTGATGATGAACTAAAAGCATATGGTGTTTACCCTGGCGGACAATCTGGGAACCCTGGTTCGGTCTACTATGACAACATGATTGCCCCCTGGGCGAAAGGCGATTACTTTGAATTGCTCTTTGTAAATAAAGCAGAAGATCTGAAAGATCGAATACTCTATCAAATCAATTTAAATTAGCCCCGAAGTCAAAGTCATTACATTAAATAACTTCTCTGCTGGAGCGATTCAGCAGTCTATATAATTACAATAATGAAATTCATACTTAGCTTAATACTTATAGCAGGACTCTCCGCTTTCGCGCAACTTTATTTCCCTTGGTGGGTCATTACTATCATTTGTTTTTTAGTTGGAGGAATCATAGGCATGCGTGGCTTTGGCAGCTTCGTAGCTGGTTTTTTCGCCATTGGTCTTTTGTGGGGAGGCTATGCTTTTTACTTGGATATGCAAACGGGTAGTATCATGTCAACTAGAATGGCAGAAGTTTTTCCAATGGAATTAGACAATCAGTTGTTAGCCTTAATCACAGCAGGTATTGGTGCCTTGATTGGAGGATTCGCAACGCTGACTGGAAGCCTTGGGCGTTCTATATTTAAGAAGTAGTCGTCTGAAATAGACTTTACGAAAAAAAATTGTCGTCTAATAACAGATGTATTTCCATGTGAGAATTATGTTCATCTAAATTATAATAATCTTAGGTGTGATTGCTTTATCTTAGTAGCGCTTTTGAAATGAACAAACACTTCCTCATTCTACCACACACGTTAATATGACTTACTACTCCGAAGAAGAACTTTACCATAAGGCAAAAAGAAAAGTACGAGCCAAAAAAGGATTCTACTGGCACTTGGCCGTATACCTTTGTATGTTCGTTTTCTTTTTTACTATAAATATGATCGAAACTCCTGGAGATCCTTGGTTTTTCTACCCGATGCTTCCCTGGGGCATAAGTTTATCAATTCATTACTTCGCTGTTTTTGGTTTGCCTGGTGGCAAAATGAGTGATAAGTGGGAAGAGGAAGAAATCGAAAGAGAAATGAGCAGACAGCGGAGGTTGCGAAACAACATGTCAACGCCTTTGGATTTACCAGAAGAAGAGGAAGAATTGGAATTGCGCCAGTTCAAAAAATTAAGAAAGGAATGGGACGACAAGGATTTTGTTTGATTAATCCGTCTGATTCATCATCGAACTAATTTCGGCTGATCCATGTTCTCCCCACATGAAAAACGAAAACAAAAACTACAAGCTCGGAAAATTCCTAAGCTATATCCTAAGACACCAACCTCAAAAGATCAACATACAATTGGACAAACAAGGTTGGACTTCCATTCCTACCCTGCTCAAACAGATGAACGCTCATGGCAAAAAGATTGATCGCCAAACCTTAGATCAGATCGTCGCCGACAATGACAAGAAGCGCTATTCTATTGACTTCGAAAAAGACCTTATTAGAGCCAACCAAGGGCACTCTGTTCCAATCGACTTAGGTTATCAACCGAAAGAACCTCCGCAATTTCTCTATCATGGTACTGCTGATAGATTCCTAAATAGTATACTAAAAGAAGGGTTAATAAAAAGGAATCGACATCACGTTCACCTAAGCTTAAATATCGAAACAGCAACAGCTGTTGGAAAACGCCACGGCAAAGTCATCATTCTAAAAATTTTAGCTAAATTGATGCACGAAGATGGATACGAATTCTTTCTGTCGGATAACAATGTGTGGCTCACCGATCATGTTCCTACGAATTATATAAAATCTTAATGAGTATTTTGTAAGTTTGCCTTCTAATTCAAGGTAGAAAAACATAATGAACCAACCCGTCATCAGCATCATCACTGTCGTCTACAACAGTGCTTCCCTTCTGGGACTAACGATGCATTCCGTTTTCAAACAAGACTATCCAAACATCGAATACATCATTGTCGATGGAGCCTCTTCTGACGGTACGGTAACATTGATTCAAGAGCAGGAGGAAAAAATAAGCAAATGGATTAGCGAACCTGACAAGGGTTTGTATGATGCCATGAACAAAGGAATTGATTTAGCGACTGGTGATTTCATTTGGTTTATGAATGCGGGAGATACCATTCCTGCTGCGAGCACAGTTTCAAAAATGATTGCTCAATGCGATGCTAATACAGATGTGATTTACGGAGAAGTGATGCTCGTCAATGAAGCTCGCGAACCACAGGGAACAAGAAGCGAATGTACAACTCAACAACTCCCCCAAAATCTCAACTGGAAATCATTGCGCTACGGAATGGTCGTCTGCCATCAGGGATTTTTACCGAAGCGTTCTTTAGTGCCCAAATATCAGATGGATAATTTGAGTGCAGACATCTATTGGGTCATCGAATGTTTGAAAAAAAGTAAAAAAGCGACGAACACAAATATGATCGTAGCAAATTACCTCATGGGTGGCCTTTCCAAAAACAGACATCAGCAAAGTTTAAAAGACCGCTATGCTATTTTGCAAAAGCAATATGGTTACTTTCCAAACTTAGCTGCTCATAGCTGGATCATACTCAGAGCCGTGTGGGCAAAATACATTCAGAAAAAAAAGTATGTATAATCTACCCTATTCAGCGTATCCTATTGTAAACCCTAGCAATTTAATGAAACCAGATAGTTCTATATTAATTAAAATAGACCTATCTTTATAGTATGTTAGTTCCCCCTTCCTACTAACAGCTTGTACTAAATACACCACCAACCTTACCTAAAGCGTATCAACTCATATTTTTGGATTATCAATATTTGATTCAATTCAAGGGAGTTCAAATTACCTTTTCACTTATTTACATTATCAAATTTCACACTACTGAATTTATCAGTTTCCTATTTTCTCTAAGACAAAAACAACGAACGATGATCAATTTTATCACAAAAAACCTAAGCTGTTTACTCTTCTGCTTATTCTCCATCTCCATGGTGAGCGCGAATAATGGAGATCCCATTGTAAAGCTATGTTCTGGAAAAGAAATGAGCTGGGACGAATACCTCATGTTCAAGCGTCTGAATGCAGACGAGTACGACATAGAGTTGGAATCCTTTGGCAGTAAGAACTTCACTCCTTTCAAACAAAGCTTTGTCAATAACTCCGTAGGAGCCTGGAGTTCTGTAATTGACATGCCGCTGGTAGCTATTGCAGGGGCCAACCTACCTAACGGTAAACTGATGACCTGGTCTGCTAGGGACAAACTGGCTTTTGGTGGAAACCAAGGAAGAACCTGGACAGCCATCTTCGATCCAGCTAATAACTCTTCCGCAGAATTTCTAATTGAAAATACACAGCATGATATGTTCTGTCCCGGTGTCACGACTCTTCCTGATGGACGTGTGATGGCGACAGGTGGGTCTAGTTCTAATAAAAGTTCTATCTACGATCCTTTTACTGGTGGTTGGAGTACAAACGATGCACTTAATATTCCAAGAGGCTATCAATCTCAAGTGACCTTGGCTAGTGGAGCGACCTTCACTATTGGAGGTTCCTGGAGTGGAGGTGTTGGTGGAAAGGATGCAGAAGCCTGGTCAGAAAAAGCAGGTTGGTTTCGATTGCCGGGCCTTCCAGTCACTGCGATTACAGAAGGTACAAATTCTCCGCAGCCAGTTCAACATGATGATTATTTCCCTTGGCTTTTTGTAGCTCCGAATGGAAAGCTATTTCATGCAGGACCGAGTCAGACCATGCACTGGATTGATGCAGAAGGAAGAGGTTCTTATACCTCTGCTGGCCAGCGTGGAAATGATCCTTATTCCATAAATGGAACAACAGTAATGTATGATATTGGTAAGATTTTAAAAGTAGCTGGTGCGGGCACCTTCGAAGAAAACACTCCTGCCAATGGAAAATCTTACATCATTGACATCAATAATGACACCCCTCAAGTCACAGAAGTAGAAGACCTTAATTATTCGCGTAACTGCCACAACTCAGTTGTACTTCCAAATGGCGAAGTAGTTGTTTTTGGTGGAATGGCAATATCTAATTTATTCTCTGATAATGACTCTCGATTGGTTCCTGAATTATTTGATCCAGTTACTCAGACCTGGACAGACATGGCTCCGATGGCAACTCCGCGTAATTACCACAGTATCGCTTTGTTGCTTTCTGATGGTAGAATATTTGTCGCAGGAGGAGGACTTTGTAACACTTGTTCTACAAACCATCCTGATGCTGAAATCTTCAGCCCACCCTATTTATTCAACTCGAACGGAACCTTAGCTACACGACCAGTAATTAACTTTGCACCACCAACAGCAAATTATAACAGTACTATTACAGCAAATATGAACAGCGGCGTTTCTTCTTTTGCGTTAGTAAGAAATTCAGCTGTAACGCATAGTACTAATAATGAGCAACGTAGAATTCCTGTTGCGGCTACCAACCTTGGAGGCAATCAATATCAGTTGTCTATTCCAAATAAAAACATTTTACCTCCTGGAAATTATATGTTATTTGCCATGAATGCGCAGGGAACTCCTTCCTTGGCTAAGTTCATCCAAATTGGTGACGACATCAATAATTGTGATCCTCAAGGAAATCCAAATCCGGGTGGTAGCGGATTAGAAGCATCTTATTATAATAGTAATAATCTTACCTCTTTAGCTTACACACAAACAGATGCTAACGTTGATTTTGATTGGGGTACAGGAGGACCTGCTGGAGTTAATAATGATAATTTTTCTGTCCGATGGACGGGTAGTATCGAAGTGCCGAGGTCAGGTACTTATACTTTCTATACCAATAGTGATGATGGCGTTCGACTCTGGGTTAATGGAAAAGTGATGGTTGACAATTGGACAGATCATGGTCCGACAGAAGATATCGCTATGATCCATTTAGAGCCAAATACTAAATACGACATTCAATTAGAATATTATGAAGCAGGTGGTGGAGCACTCATACAATTATCATGGACGGGACCTGGAATTCTTAAAGAAATCATTCCTTCTCAAAACCTATTTCCACCTGTCAATTGTACTGTAGGTACTACTTGTAATGATAATGATCCATGTACTACAAATGATGTTTATGACAACAACTGTAACTGCGCAGGCACGTTCCAGGACGATGATAACGATGGCGTTTGTAATGCTAACGATGTTTGTCCAAATCTAAACGACAACCTCATCGGCTCTGCTTGTGATGACGGAAATCCAAATACAACAAACGATGTTTATCAATCTGATTGTAGTTGCGCTGGAACACCAACTGGCGGTGGAGATTGTGGTGATATTGTAATGACTGGTGGAGATGGATTTATTTCTATAAGTGGTTTGAACTCGCCGATTACGCAGGTTCAGGTTTTTGATCCTAACTGGTCTACCATCTTAAATTGCGCAGGGAACTGCGACTCTCCTACTCAAAACATCAACAATCTCGCTGCTGGTACTTACTATGTAAAAGCAAGATTGTATACCGCTAACTGGGGCATTATCTGCGATGTGGAAAACTATGTAACTGTCGGAGGCGGCGGTGGCTGCACGGATAATGACAACGACGGAATTTGTGCAAACCAAGATTGTAATGATAATGATCCAAACTTACCGGCTACTGTTGGAAGCAGTTGTAATGATGGAAATCCAAATACGAACAATGATGTGATTCAATCTGATGGTTGTACTTGTGCAGGTACACCTACTGGAGGCGGTGGAGATTGTAATGATATTGTGATGACTGGAGGAGACGGATTCATTTCTGTAAGTGGCTTGAACTCGCCGATTACGCAAGTTCAGGTATTTGATCCTTCCTGGTCTACTGTATTAAATTGCGCAGGAAACTGCGACTCTCCTACTCAAAACATCAACAACCTGGCTGCCGGTACTTACTATGTAAAAGCAAGATTGTACACATCCAGTTGGAGTGTGATCTGCGATGTTGAAAACTTTGTAACTGTCGGAGGCGGCGGAGGTGGCTGCACAGATAATGATAACGACGGCGTTTGTGCAAACCAAGATTGCAATGATAATGATCCTAATTTACCAGCTACTGTTGGAAGTAGTTGTAATGATGGAAACTCAAATACAAATAATGATGTGATTCAATCTGATGGTTGTACTTGTGCAGGAACACCGTCTGGAGGTGGAGGTGATCCTTGCGATAACATTGCTTTTACATTTGATGGATCTACGTTAACAGCTACAGGTCTGGACGCTCAACCAATTTCTATTTTACAAATTTTCAACAGCTCTTGGCAACAAGTCTTTAAGTGTGCAGGAGATTGTAACGGTACAGAAACACTGAGTTTGCCTGACGATACATACTTTGTAAAAGCATCTTTGTATACCAGTTCCTGGTCGCCGGTTTGTAACACAGAAAGCTATGTCAGTAGCAATAACAATTATGTTGCAGAGCAAGATCCAGAGACGTTCTACTTCTCCGCAACTAAGAATGGCCGCCATACAAAGTTGTACTGGGTAACTAATACGGAGTACAAAAATGATCTTTTTGAAATTGAGCGTTCGCTGAATGGAACTGACTTTGAAACCATAAATCAGAAAACATCAGAGAACGATCTGTGGAATATGCATGCGAATTACTCTGTCAATGACTACTCTCCTAAGGCTGGTGTCAACTATTACAGAATTAAAAAGCTGCACCGTGATGGAACTGAAGAGTACTCTCCAATTAGAGAGTTAGTTTTCGATGAAGAGGCTGGTGATTTTACATTATTTCCTAATCCTGCTAGAGATGAGGTCTTCGTTCACTTGACTGACTTCATTGGCGAAACAGGTACGATCTCGATTTACAATTCTTTTGGTAAATTAATTACAGAAAGAGCAGTAGTAGAAATCTCTGGTGAGGCATTACGATTTTCGACAAGGAGCTATACAAGTGGATTATATGTAGTCGTAGTTCGAGTGGAAGATCGAAAGGTCGTGAGTCGAAAGTTAGTTATAGCGGAATAGAATATTGTAATTTAAAACTTTCAAGCGCAGCTCGCAGTGTCACTTTGATGTGGTGCTGCGAGTTTTGCTTTTTAGTAAAAGCACTGCATGGAAAAAGGGTTGAAATCCATTTTGGATTTCAACCCTTTTATTTATAAGCTAAGCTTAGATCAATTTCGACCTTAAGCTACGGTATCATTTTGCAAAACCTTCGCTACTAAGTCAGCCGCTTCCTGCAACAAAATAGCAGAGTGTACTTCCAAACCAGATTCATCAATGATGGTCTTAGCGATGTCAGCATTCGTTCCTTGCAAACGCACGATGATTGGAACTTTGATGTTCCCCATGTTTTTGTAAGCATCAACAACTCCCTGAGCAACACGATCACAACGAACGATTCCTCCAAAGATGTTAATCAAAATGGCTTTTACTTTATCATCTCTAAGAATGATGCGGAAAGCTTTTTCTACACGTTCTGCATCAGCAGTACCTCCTACGTCGAGGAAGTTGGCTGGCTCACCACCTGATAATTTGATGATGTCCATTGTTGCCATTGCAAGTCCAGCTCCGTTTACCATACAACCAACGTTACCGTCAAGGTTTACATAGTTCAAGCCGTGGCTCTTAGCTTCTACTTCAATAGGATCTTCCTCGGTTGTATCTCGCATTTCTGCTAAATCAGGATGACGGAATAAAGCATTGTCATCCAAGGTCACTTTGCAATCTACCGCAAGAATTCGATCATCTCCGGTGTGTAAACATGGATTGATTTCAAACATAGCCGCATCAGACTGGACAAAAGCTTTGTAAAGAGAAGCGATAAATTTAGTCATCCCTTTCATAGCCTGCCCACTCAATCCGAGGTTGAAAGCAACCTTACGGGTTTGGAAACCCTGAAGTCCTAATGTAGGATCTATGTATTCTTTGTGTACCAATTCCGGTGTCTCTTCAGCTACCGTTTCGATGTCCATTCCACCTTGAGTAGAGTAGATGATAACATTACACTTACGTTCACGATCCATAAGGATGGAAACGTAGTATTCTTTACAAGCATCGAAATCAGGAGCGTAGCTGTCTTCTGCTACTAAAATTTTGCTAACCAATTTTCCAGGACCTTCGAGGCCACCTGGTGTTTGAGGCGTCTTAAGCATCATCCCCAGGATGTTACCTGCGTGTTCTTTCAGTTCGTCCATGTTCTTAGCCAATTTCACTCCGCCACCTTTACCACGGCCACCGGCATGAATTTGCGCTTTAACAACCGCCATCTTGGCGCCTCTTTCCTTTTGCAATTTTTCGAAAGCCGCTACGGCTTCTTCTACAGTATTTGCAACAAATCCTTCTTGGATAGCTACTCCAAATTTCTGCAAAAGCTCTTTTCCTTGATACTCGTGAAGATTCATATTTAAATGTTGAGTTTAATGAATGGTTGTGATTCAAATTTGAGAGGGCAAAAGTACAATATCTTAGGGGTAATTCAAATTTTTTGAAGCGCAAGACTCAAGTGGTAAACTCACGTTCAAAGCTCTTAGGTAGTAAACTCAGATTTTCAGTGTCGAAGGATTTGTAGTTGAATTTGTATCTTGAACTTTTAAAAACGCCTAAAACAAAACGCCCTTGAATAAAGCTCCCTCCCACTTCGACTCAAATGCTCCCGTCGTAAAATCATTAATCCATGATTTTAGAAACAACTTCAAGCTGTTTTTCTACTTCTTAGGTAAGCTACCTTCTGCGGCCTGGTGGGGTTTTAGGGTGAAATCCTGTACGCATTTAAAAAGTGAAGTTACCATACCGTACAACTGGCGAAACCGAAATCCTTTTAGTTCCATCTACTTCGCAGCACTGGCAGGAGCAGGAGAGTTTTCCACTGGCATGCTCTGTCTCATTGCCATGCAAAAGCGAACGGATATTGCGATGCTGGTGATAAAGCAAGAAGCTGTTTTTACAAAAAAAGCTGTAGGACTGATTACGTTCACTTGCGAAGATGGACAAGCAGTCATTGACATTATGGATAAAGTGATTGACACGGGGGAAGCCTATCCGATTACGATGACTGGCGTTGGTAGAAATGAAGACGGAGTGGAAGTCTGTCGGGTGATGATTACCTGGTCTTTTAAATTGAGGCGAAAGCGTTCGTAGGTTTGCTTCCGCCTCAGTTTTATCTGGATCTTAGTAAATCAATATTTTCTTAGTCGTTATTTCTTCATTCGTTTTTATGGAAATGAAGTACAATCCTGCTGGTAAATCTACCGTAGCAATTTCAGTGGCATTCTGACCAGTATTAAATCGTTGCTTCTTTTCTAACAAGGTGCTTCCGGATAGAGATTTCAACATTATCGTTCCGTCGAAATTTGAAGCTGCGATAGTTTGGATTTGTAACAATGCTCCTACATTGGATGGATTTGGAGTGATGGACCAGGAGTTTAGCTGTTTGAGATCGTTAGTATTTGATGGTGTATCACTTGTAGTAAAGTTTGCAGGTGAGCCTGCACCAGTACAGGTTCTATATTCATTGAATGGTCTAACTCGCCAGAAATACCATTGGTCTGGCTGTCCATAGTCTGTAACTAATGCTTCGTTGGTTGTATAAATATTTGAAAATGCATTAGCATCAAATGTCTGACTTGTTGAAATTTCTAAAAGATACTGCGTTGCTCCTGGTACGGCAGACCATTGAAAATACATTGTATTATATGACACTTCATCAAAGCCATTAACAGGAATGTTCAAAACTGGTAAGCCATCTGGTGTTTCTAAAGTAGGTTGAATCCCTGGGTTGCAATAGATGCGCTCTGGGGAATTAAGGTCGGCATTCATGACATCTGATTGACCAGCAGTGAATTCGTA
>JBGCDT010000599.1:0-5791 GCA_045105695.1 Saprospiraceae bacterium
GCATCATCAGTAGCATGATAATACTGAGTTTGCCAAAGAGGTAATCAACAATTCCTCTGGCGCCTTTTTTGAATTTAGTAGCTTTGCCAATAACAATTTGTTGAATTAGACTTTTGTCTTTTGCGTAAAGCTCAACAAGCTCATCTGATGACTTTTCTATTAAATCTTTTTTAGCAAAAATGGGAATGGTGAAATCTACTTTACTTCTATCAAACTCGGTAACATCCAGACTGTCTTCGGGAACTGGATATTGTATTTTCATTTTTGAAGTCAGTGTGTCTAAAGCTACGATTACTAAGGAATCCTGAAAAACAGAATCCGTTTTCAACTTTGCTTTTTCCAAATTTTCATAAAACGTAATCCAGTCTATATCTTCTTTCAAGCGAACAAAGAGATTGTCTCCAAAATCAACACTAGAGATATTCCAACTAATTAATGCAAATAGAAAAAATGCTGGTACTAGAAATAACTGTAGCGGTTTTGAATAGCTTCTATGCTTTCCTAGAAAGTACTCCTTTGTTAATTTACCTGGAACAAAAAGCGCAGACATCGTTCGGAAGAACCTGGAGTCCAGATTGAAATAATGTTCTGCAAAGTCTTTGAGGAAGCTCTTAAAGGGGACACGACCCGTAGTGTACTTCTGACTACAGTTGGAGCAGAATTTTGCATCAGCAGCTAGAAGAGTTGCGCAATTTCGACAGGTCTTTTGAGTAGAAGAATTCATAATTTGATTCGGAGTTCAGTAGAAAGGTACAATAAAAAATCCCGTTTTTCACAAAAGCGAAAAACGGGATTTTTTATAAAGATAATTTGTCTTTAGTCGAAAGACTGATTCGTGATAGCAGCCATATTAGCCAACTCCTGATATTCTTCGACAGAGAGTCCATCCATACAATAGTGGATTGGATCTACTTTGTTTCCTTTGTTATGTACTTCATAATGTAAGTGCGGTGCGGTAGAAGTTCCTGAACTTCCAACAGTTCCTATTTGCTGACCACGCACAACCTTTTGTCCCAGCTTCACCTCAATGTCCTGCATGTGTGCGTACAAGGTTTTGAAACCGTAACCATGATCTATAATGATATTATTTCCATAACCACTTTTTCTTCTTTCTATACGAGCGATTTTTCCATCACCAGTAGCTTGGATTGGTGTTCCTTTTGGACAAGTGAAATCGATACCGTAGTGCATCTTCTTTCTTTTCCAAATAGGGTGGAAGCGCATACCATAACCAGACAGTGAGCGAATGTTCCGCGCTAAACGGTCAGATCGTACTGGCTTGATCGCAGGGATACAAGCAAGCATCACTTCTTTATTATCAGCTAACTGTTGGATAGAATCTAAGGATACAGATTGTACAGCGAGTTGACGTTTTAGCTTTTCTAACTTGGTACGAGTATCTATTAGTAACTCTCCAGAGTATTTGTAATTAGCTAGATCCTGGAATTTTTCGTGACCACCTGTACCTCCATTCCATATATCCTGATCGATAGGTTCCATTCCGAACATCATTCGGTGGACACTTGCGTCACGATCTTGGATGTTACCAAGAACTTTAGACATGTTTTGGACTTCGTCACCTATAGCAGAATTCTGCATCTTGAGATGTTCGATCTCTCGAATTAAGGCTTGTTCCTTTGGAGAAGGGAAGAAGGTGAAGGCGATGGATATGATAATAAACGCAGCTAAAACCACAGCAGAGACGAAACCAAATATCTTCAGTATTCGTATTTTTAGTGGTTCTACGACTTTTTCATATCGAAGCGTCGACGTGTTGTAGACGAACTTTTCTTTTTTCATCATTCTCAAAAATGACTTGTGTTTGTTTGAACTAAAAATCAGTACTTTTGCAGGCACTATATTCAGCGTTCATAGTTATTTTCTCTAGTATGAGGCGCCAAAATTAGCTTTATGATCTTGAAAAGTCAAAGAAATCAAGAGATAATTTGCTTTTAAGGTCATTTAACCTACTGGTTTTTACGGAAGTATAAACAAATGGTTTAAGCAATCGCCGCTTATATTTTTTCTTTTTTTAATATAAATACCGCTTTTTTAAGCAAATCATTGATATATGTATTTTATACCCTGAAAAGGGTAGAATCTTAATAAACAGAGCAAATAACTAGCTATTTGCTCGAAACAAGACTTGAAATAACAGATAATAAACGACATGAAATCATCAGAAATCAGACAGAAGTTTCTCTCCTTTTTCGAAAAGAAAGGGCATAAAATTGTTCCCTCGGCTCCTTTGGTAAATAAGGACGATCCAACCCTAATGTTTATTAATGCAGGGATGAATCAGTTCAAAGACTACTTCCTTGGAAACGCCAAGCCAGATAATCCTAGAATTACAGATACACAAAAGTGTCTACGTGTCTCTGGTAAGCAAAATGACCTGGAAGAAGTAGGAGTAGACAGCTATCACCATACTTTGTTTGAAATGTTGGGGAACTGGTCCTTCGGTGATTATTTCAAAGAAGAGGCGATTGAATGGGCTTGGGAACTGCTGACCAAAGAATACGGTATCGAACCAGACCGCTTGTACATCACTATTTTTGAAGGTGATGAAAAGGATAACTTAGAAAAAGATTCCGAAGCGACTGAATACTGGAAGAAGTGGATTCCTGAGGATCGCATTCTACCTTTTGATCGCAAGGACAACTTCTGGGAAATGGGGGATACTGGCCCTTGTGGTCCTTGTTCTGAAATTCATGTAGACTTACGTTCTGAAGAAGATCGCAAAAAAGTAGATGCTCGAACGTTGGTTAATATGGATCATCCACAAGTCGTAGAAATCTGGAATTTGGTTTTTATTCAATTCAATAGAAAAGCAGATGGTTCACTGGAACCATTGCCTGAAAAGCATATTGATACAGGGATGGGTTTCGAGCGTCTGTGCATGGCTTTGCAAGGCAAACAATCCAATTATGATACAGACATCTTTACACCTTTTATAAATTTCGTAGAAAAGGCAAGTGGTAAGAAATACACTGGTTCTTACGAACGGACTGCTATGGTGGACATTGCGATGCGGGTGATTGTGGATCATGTTCGCGCAGTGAGTTTTGCAATAGCAGATGGAGAGATGCCTTCCAACAACGGAGCAGGTTATGTCATTCGACGAATTTTGCGAAGAGCGGTTCGCTACTACTATTCCTTTTTGGATATCAAAGAACCGTTTCTGACGAAGATGGTTGGACTGTTGGCTTCTGAATTTAACAATGTGTTTCCGGAATTGAAAAAGCAAGAGGAGTTTGTAACGAAAGTTATTTTAGAAGAAGAAAAATCATTTTTGCAAACGCTGGAAGGCGGTTTGAAAAGATTAGATAACATTACTATTACAAATAATCAATTGGATGGCGCAACGGCTTTTGAGTTGTACGATACTTTTGGTTTCCCAATCGATTTGACGCGACTGATCGGAGAGGAAAAAGGCTGGACCGTTGATGAGGAAGGTTTTGCAAAAGCATTACAAGCACAAAAGGAGCGTGGTAGAGCTGATGCGAAAAAGGAGACGGGCGACTGGCAACAGGTGAAGGAAGACAACGGTTCTGAGTTTCTAGGTTACGACAACTTAGTCATTGAAAACGCAAACATCGTCCGCTACCGAACTGTGAAAGTGAAAGACAAAGAACAATACCAGGTGGTCTTAGACAAAACACCTTTCTATGCAGAGAGCGGAGGGCAGGTTGGAGACACTGGTTTGTTTTGGATGGGAGAGGAGAAGATTCCAGTAATTGATACCGTGAAGGAAAACGACCTGACCATTCACATTCTAAAATCATTGCCCAAGCAATTTGACCTTCCGGTAAAAGCAGAAGTGAATACAACGAACCGTCAAGCGATTTCGCAAAACCACTCCGCAGTACACTTGATGCACGCTGCATTGCACGAAGTTATCGGCGAACATGCTTTGCAAAAAGGACAGTTGGTCGATCCAAAGAGATTGCGTTTTGACTTTTCTCATTTTTCAAAATTGAGTGAGGAAGAAGTTCAGAAAGTGGAACAATTAGTCAATCAAAAGATTCGCGCAAATGTATTGTTAGAAGAAAATAGAAACATGCCCATCGACGAGGCGAAAGCTTCTGGGGCGACCATGCTCTTTGGAGAAAAATACGGAGAGTTCGTTCGGGTCATTACTTTCGATAAAGACTTCTCCAGCGAATTGTGCGGAGGTACCCACGTCCCTTCAACGGGCGAAATTGGCTACTTCAAAATCCTTTCAGAAACAGGAGTCGCTGCTGGCGTGCGTCGTATAGAAGCGATCACCGCAGAAAAAGCAGAGGCGTTTATAACAAAAGAATTACAACAATTGGAGGAAGTCCGCGCGCTCTTCAAAAACACGAAGAACGCTGCAAAGTCGGTCTCCGATCTACAAGACGAAAACAAAGCTTTGCGTAAGCAAATCGAAAAAATGCAAGCGGCGCAAGCAGGCTCGCTAAAAGAAGACTTGCGCAAGCAGGTGGAAAATATCAATGGCATCAACTTCCTCGCTTCCCGAGTTGCCATCACAGATAGCAAAGCCCTGAAGACTTTGGCTTTTCAGCTAAAAGATGAAATCGGAGATGCCGTCATCGTTTTCGGAGCCGAGGTCAATAACAAACCGCAGGTCATGGTGGCCATCAGTGAAAACCTCACTAAAGAAAAAGACCTCCACGCGGGAAACATGGTTCGTGAACTCGCCAAAGAAATCAAAGGCGGCGGCGGCGGACAGCCTTTCTTTGCGACGGCAGGTGGGAAGGATGCTGGTGGTTTGGATCGTGCGATTGAAAAGGCGGGGGAGATGGTGCGGGGGTAAGCATCGCGCAGATATTTTACTTAGTTTTCTTACAGTTACCAGACTTACAAATCTGGTAACTGTAAGATCACCTAAGCCAATAATGATTTTAGGAAAAAGTCTACTTTGAAAAACGTCTGAAAATCAAATTCCTGTTAAGGAATAAAGTCTTATTCATTTAGTACCTCTGAAACATAGTTTATCCATTTGTACTTTGGAGTTTAATTAGGCTTTACCCAAAATTGACTTGGATTACTAGTTTTATAAGTCTTGTATGTAACTCCTGTTTGTTTACCAGTCCATTCGGAAATCTTTGGCGTTTTATTATAGCCGTCTATAGGAATTAGTTCAACGCTTTCTCGAATTCTTCCTTTTTTATCGGTTTCATAATCGTGTTCACTTTTTAGCGGACAACTAAAACGGTACAGATTTTTGGCCATGTATTTTAAAAGATAATTCTCCTTTAGTGTAGATGCTTTGTTGTTCCAATTGGCATCAGGGTTCAATATGACTGTTTCTCCGTTAATTAATTTTTGTCTGACTTCCATTAAACCTAAAAGCTGTCCTTTTTCATCGAGAATATAATCATCGTGAGTTGGGTCTATCCAAATCCATTTATTTAAGTCTTCTGAAAAAACCATATTAATTACATGACAATCACTAAAAACGGAGTCTTTCGGCATACAGGTCACAAATCTTGATTTTATTCCCAAGGACAAATAACATTCATTCAGTACGGTCGCCAATCCACGACAGTTCAAACCTCTCTCCTCTCTCTTACATTTTGTTATCATACTCATAGCATTTTTCACTATCGGATTTTCGTTATTTCCATCATGTGGTACAAGGTCATGGATCCAATGCATTAAATTTAGAATCCTTGAAACCTCATTTCCACCACCTGCTATCGAGTCTAAATTAAATTCCTCACGTAGAGTCTTTAAAGCTATATCTGATGAGTCTTGATAGAAAAAATCTGGAAAAATTGTTTTTTCACTATTGTAATCCTCTGCG
>JBGCDT010000600.1:0-4240 GCA_045105695.1 Saprospiraceae bacterium
TACTCGCATCATATAAAACAATATTAACTCCCTCTGTTGAAGGTGTCGAAAATCTAACGTTAGAAATTGTCGTTGTCGTTCCAGTAACCGGTTCAGAGTCCTCGTCTCTTTTTACAATAATTTGATATTCTGTATCAGGAGCCAAGGTGTCTACACCACTTGGTTTCATTTTGTAAAGCCAGTTCGGAGAGTCTGCAAAAATACCTTCCTCTCTTTGTAAGCCTTCATTGTTACCATCAACCTTGGTAAGGAGAAATTCCCGATTATCAGAAGTACGAACCAACTTAACGGTCGCATTTGGATAATAAATGGAATCTGGTCTCTGAGCCAAAACAAGTGCACTGGTCTCTGGATCGAGAAATGCTTTTTCCACTCGTACATAATGAGCAGTATCTGTTGTATTCAACAAAGCATAAACCACAGGAATATCTTTCCAATCCGCAATTAATTCAAAATCATTTGAGCAAGAGCTCCAATAAAACAAGCTACTAAAGACAGCTAAAACTAAAAGTATTCTTTTCATTCCGCAAAGGTAATTTTTTTCTTTTATTAAGTGTCAAAACGGTTTGACGTTGCTTTGACGATTCTGCAAGTTGATGATAACAGACAAGTGACTATATAACTACGAGAGCTTGCCTATTGCTGCCAGCTTTAAAACTTATGGACAGAAAATTCCTTCATTTCCATAGCTTCTTAATATCTTCCCGCATTATTTTTAATGAAGTTATTTAAGAATTCAATAATAACTCACACAAATACAATTAACTCAACCCTCACTTATGTCAGCTGTCAGTAAAGATGCTAAAAGAATAACGGTACATACATTACAAGCCATGAAACAACGTGGTGAAAAAATAGCCATGCTTACGGCATACGACTATTCAATGGCCAGAATCCTTGATGAAGGTGGAATAGATGTTCTTTTAGTAGGTGATTCAGCCTCCAATGTAATGGCGGGTCATGAAACCACTCTACCGATCACCTTGGATCAGATGATTTATCACGCACAGTCAGTAATTAGAGGTGTGAAAAAAGCACTGGTTGTTGTTGACCTCCCTTTTGGGTCTTATCAAGGCAATTCAACCAAGGCGCTTTCCTCCACCATTAA
Organism: Saprospiraceae bacterium; assembly: GCA_045105695.1. Lineage (GTDB taxonomy): Bacteria > Bacteroidota > Bacteroidia > Chitinophagales > Saprospiraceae > CALGLS01. Next base: position 1,109 of record JBGCDT010000600.1, read on the forward strand.
AATAATGAAAGGAGCGGGAGCACATGCTGTCAAACTGGAGGGAGGTATCGAAATTGAAGACTCCATTAAACGAATTCTATCAGCTGGAGTACCAGTCATGGGGCATTTGGGTCTTACTCCTCAGTCTATTTATAAATTTGGAACATATACAGTTAGAGCTAGAGAGGAAGAGGAAGCGGCTAAACTCATGGAAGATGCTCTTCACTTACAAAAACTGGGTTGCTTCGCTATAGTACTTGAGAAAATACCCGCTCATTTAGCTAAGAAAGTCTCGGAATCTTTAATTATTCCAACTATAGGTATTGGTGGTGGAAAGCATACAGATGGACAAGTCCTTGTGACTCATGATATGCTGGGAATTACTAAAGATTTTCAGCCTCGCTTCTTGCGACGTTATGCAGAACTTTTTGAGACGATAAAAGCTGCTACAGCTGATTACATCAAAGACGTAAAGTCAATGGAGTTTCCCAACGACAAAGAGCAATACTAAATAAATCACTATATCAAACTGATTTATAAGCATTTACAAATACACGAATCAAACACAAACACATTAAAGAATAAATATATCCTAAAAATACAGATAAATCCTATTGAATAAATTCTTGATTCATAAATCAAATTATTATATTTGTTTATACCCGATAAGCTAGTATAATACCTTTCGTAATAAACATCAACACACTTCTCTCCTTTCAACTAAAGCATTTCAGGAATCACACCTGGGATTTATACCCTTAAAATCTAATCCTAGACATCTTTTTAATAGCTTTAAATACGCTCATTCTACTAGCTATTAAATAAGCATCCATTTATTTTTTAGTTGATATATAGTTTTTTACATTTGTAGGAGAAACTTAACAGTTTCTATAGTGTATTTATAACACAACTCTTCATTTCAAAAGCCAATCACTTAATTCAAAAATAGCTACCCCATTCAGTTGTTTTTTGAATTTCTTTTTCTCGTCCCAAATTCCTGTATTTAAAATAATTGCCTAAGACCGAAACTCTTAGCTTCTCTAGAATCGTGTAGACAATCACAAAAAAGAAGCTTGGACAAATACGAACTGTGGCCTATCACAGTTTCTATAACCTTTTCAGGATAAGCGTTCTCCGCTGTCCTTTAATCAGTTATGGGCAATACCTTAAATCATAACAAAATCCTTATATCTCATCTTTAAATCTAAAAAACATGAATAAAAAAAATCTTTTACAACATTTCCGATGGATCGTTTTGCCATTCCTATTGTTTGGGCTTACATCTGCTCAAGCACAGAGCTTTATCTCTCCAGATGACGCTATGGTAAAGCTCGAACTTAAGTTATCGGATATTTATGAAGGTGCAGAAGAGGGATCTATTCTCCCTATTGACAAGGCCATTGCTAAAAAATTCATTAATGAAGCAGCTTGGCAAATCACAAACAAACAACCTATTACCGTTGCTTTAGACACGGCCTTGAAAGCAACCAAGAAAGAGTATGCATTGTATGTTCATAATGTTACTATACTGAAAGATGAGATTTCCACACTACTGGAAAGAGAATAGCATCTTTTATCTACCTAAAAATTTAATTAAAATTTATCAAAATGAAAAAAACAATACTTAAGTGCTTAATGATGGCTTGCTGTCTCATTTGGACAACAGTGTCCTACGGTCAGGTTATCTCAGAAGTCGCTGGTACTACTACGACAGTAATGCCTAACGATGGAGACCTATTCTCCGATCCTGGGGATGGAACTAATGGTGGCCCTGGAGGAGATTGCTCAACCACTAGTAGTGGAGACCTTGGAGATTATCCTAATTGTAACTGTATCACTGTTACTACTTTAACCGCTCCTGCGGGAGGTCAAGTTTCTGTTACCTTTAACTCATTCAGAGTTTTTGGAAACTTCGATTGGTTAACTATTTTTGATGGTTCAGGTGCAGTTACGGCTACTAATGGTAATGGCTCAGCAACCAATCCAACATCTGGAGACACAGAACTCTGGAATAGTTCCGTTGACGGAGATGAGCTAATTGACATGACTAATGCGGGGATGGTTACCTTCACTTCTACCAATGGAAGTTTAACTTTCGCTTCTCGATTTAGTGGTGTTGTAAACACTTGTGGATGGGAAGCTGATGTAGCTGTTACCGGAGGTACACCTCCACCACCACCTGTAGATTGTACAGAATTTTATGAGAGCCCTACAAATAGTCCAACCATAGTAAATGGTTATTCTATTTTATCTGCTGGTGCTGATAGAACTGTAATGGATGACTTTACAGTTGACCCGGGTGATGAATGGGATTTGAGCGAAGTTACAGTTGTCACTACTGAAGCTGCTGGAGGAATTGCTCCTGCTTTCAATGTATCTATCCGAGAAGACAATGCAGGCTCTCCTGGAGCAGTCATAAGTTCTGAAATGATTAGTTCTGCAAGTGTTGTGGATAATGATGGTATAATAGCTACAAGCTTTGGTTTCAACTGGCACAGTTACACCATTCCTCTTTCCGCTTTCGTAAACCTTATGCCTGGTACTTACTGGGTTGAACTAGGGACAGATATAGCTTCCGGAAATGTTTTCTGGGAAGCGATTAATCAAGATGCTGTTGTCGGCTCAGAATCCTGGGTTGATTATAGTGATTTCAATGGTCTGGAGCCAGCGTCTAGTATCTTTGGCGTTCAGGCTGATCAGGCATTTACACTATGCGCTTTCCCAGTTGTTGAAGGCTGTAATTTAACATGTCCTGCAGATATAGCAGTACCTTGTGAAGATGGATCAGATCCTTCGGTTACAGGTTTTGCTACAACTGGTTCAGATTGTACAGTTGTATTTGAGGATGAAGTAATTGGATGTGCAATTACCAGAACTTGGATAGCAACAGCTCCTTCTGGAGAAATCACCACTTGTGTTCAGAGCATCACCTTGATTGATGATTCTGCTCCAGCTATCGTTTGTCCTCCAAGTCAGTCTTTGACTTGTTTTGAGACTATTCCTGAGCCTGTTACTACGGCTGCTGACTTTATAGCGGCTGGCGGAACTATTTCAGATAACTGTACTGGTGACTTAGCAGATTTCTCTATTTTCTCTCAGGACTCTAACAATGGTGGAGACAACTGTCCAGCTAATGCTACTGTTGTTACACGT
>JBGCDT010000601.1:0-8001 GCA_045105695.1 Saprospiraceae bacterium
ATTGTGAATCGAATCTAATTCTACGGTTAATGAATCCACCAATGCTTTGTTTTTATTTGTCGCGGAAGGTTTACTTGGTGCTGTAGTTTTACTTTCTTGCTGACATGCTGAGATTAGTAATCCAGCAAATAATAAAAAAATCAGTGTTCTCATTTGTATTTATTTTTTAAGTTCTTTCTTTAATAGTTATTACGGATGCTATATTAAGCATAAATGTATCACAAAGCTTTATATCTGCAACCTAGAATTATTGAATGTATAATATCGGTATAAGAATAGAGTAAACCTTAGAATAATCAATTCTTCTAAAAAAGAAGCTGCACATTAGTACTTATTCTGATCTCTAATTTTAGCCATCCTCAAAAGTCGGTTATTTTTTCTGAAATCTACTTAGAATAGAGAAGACAAGTTTTTGACAGGTAAGGAGTTTTTTAGAAAGGAGAGGGAAAGGTAAGACAAGTATCAAATTATAGTTACATGAAAACTGTAAAACAATGACTTAGGTGAAAAGTGATATTGACTTTTTATTCCTTCTATATCTGCTCACCAACAATACTTATACATGAGTGCTTTTGAAACATCTACTTCAGAATTTGAATAATAGCCTAGTAGTATTGAGAACCTGTCTATGTTTTGTTGATAGACATGAAAATATAGACAGGTTCTTAATATAACTTAGGGCACTTAGCAATGCTTTCTATTTCACAATTATCTGTTGATGCCAGTATTTTTGTTCAACTTCGATTGTCAGCCTATAAATACCTGAGGGGATGTTTCCTGTTTTTAGCTGCCAATTAGCTCCAGTAAAGGATGTATGTAAAACCACTCGACCAAACAAATCAATTAAATTCGCTTCTCCTTTTTCTACCTCCAGATCTGAGATATTAACAGTCAAATTTCCACGTTCAATTGGATTGGGAAATACCTTAATATTAAGTAGCTCACCTGCTCCACTAATTGTAATGTTTTTAACCGGAGAGAAGGAGAAACTTCCATCAAAGTCAATTTGGCGCAAGCGGTAATAATAAATGTTGGGTTTGATATTACCATCTTCATAACGATAATGGTTTTGCTCTGATGAAGTGCCTCTTCCTAAAACGAATCCCACTGTTTCCCAGTTTTCTCCGTTTACACTTCGTTCGATTTGGAAGCCTTCATTTTGTTCTTCAGAAGCTGTGGTCCATTCTAACATTACCGTTTTATCATCTTTTTGCTGAACACTGAATGCTGTTAATTCAACTGGTAAGAAGAGATCTAGAGTAAATTCGCCTGTGAAATCAGTTGAGCTTAAGGCGTAACTTGTGATATTGAAATTCCAATTACTGGCTGTTTGAATATCAGTTAATGCAGTGGGAAGGCTCCGGTCTCTGGTGTACTCCGCACTAGCAAGTTCATCGTTATAATTAATTATGATTTCTACAGGAAGGTCTAAAGAAGGATCTTCGTTTGAGCCAGGACCTCCAGTGCCCTCAATGATAAACCAACAATAAACTAAGGTGGCCGTTGTATGTGGAGATGCAGGGTCACTTGCTGAAAAAGCGGTAATTTCTTCAAGTGTATTTGAGAGACTGAAATTGGATGTACCAAATCGTGTGACAGTTCCTCCATCATCGGAAGTAAAAGTATTGCTACTTACTTCTTGAATAATTACCACCCTTCCTACAGGTAAGCCTCCGGATGGTACGACATAAGAAATTAAACCCTCCACTATCAAAAATTGATCGTTTGCCGCGTCATACTCGTCTTCTGTAAAATAGATAATCGTTCCTGCTGGAACAAGTTCATCGGAAACAAAAGAGAACTCATCCGGTGAGCCGCCTGAGTCGAAACCTATAATGGCAATTTTCCCAGATAAGTTTGTACATAAAAAAAGTGATAGAAAAGTAAAAAGGAATAATGTAGTAAAATTTTTCATAAATAAGTTTTGATAATTTTTTAACAGAATGGCTCATAAGAAAGCTGGGCTAAAACCAACAAGAGGATGGAATTAACAAATCTAAAACCCAATCTATTTTTTAAATAATAGTATTAATTGACCTAAGCGCTAGTTTGGCTAGGACAGTTTCGAATGTCTACTATTTTTTTTGAAGTCTATGAAAAAGGGAAGTGACTCTTTCATGACGGGAGAGAAATTAACCTTTGTGTGAAAGGAAAAGAATGAGACAAAGTCAAAAGTGAAATTGTATAAGGAGTTGTATAACAGCTGTTTAGGTAAATTGGAAACTTCCTTTTCCTTTATTCTTAATATTTCAGAATAAAGGATTCTAATTTGTCGCTTCTAGTAATTTGAAACTTTGTTCGAAGGCGATGCCGAGCTTTATGGACACTATTGATTGAGATTCCTAAAATATCAGCTACTTCCTGCAGTGGAATTTTTAGCCGAATCAAGGCACAGTGTCGAAGTTCTTTATTCGAAAGGGTAGGGTAGTTTTGGAGAAGGGTATCAAAAAATAATGGGAATACCTGTTCGTAAGCATTTTTGAAATTTTCCCAATCTTTTTTTTCTACATCTTGAAAATGAACAGACCGAATCAGTTCTTGTACTTCTTTGTTATCAGGTACTTTTTTGGCAAATTTTTCTAGCTCAGTTTTTATTTTTTTCAAAAAGTCATCTTTCTGAATCATGTCTAAGGAAAGGAAGGTCATCTCTAAACTCTGTTGACTAAGCGATTCTTTTATACTTTCATTTTCTGCAGCTACGTGATTAATTGTGTTATGTAGTTTTGTTTCTTTTCTTTTCTGTATCCATAAATAGATACCTGACCCGATTCCACCAATTAATAAAAAGATAATCCAAGGCAAGGCTGGAGAAGATGTATTGGTTGTTTGAATAGCTTCAGGTTTTAACCTTAGATATTCTAATCGCTTTCGCTCCATTTCCAAGCGAATGATTTTATTCATTTTTTCTAATCCAAAAAGGCTGTCTCTTAATAACGCATTTCTAGCCTTATAGCTCAATGCCATTTCAAGATCTTCCTCTGATTCATATATCTTTGCAAGTGTTTCAGCTGTAGAACTTAACCCTTTGACTTCACCTAGCTTATCGTAAATTGTTTCTGCTTTTAGCAAGTAATCCTTAGCTTTTACTAGATCTTTTTGTTTAAAGTACAACTGTCCAAAACTAGCATAAGCACTTGCCAAAACGTCCTCTTGTTTAAGTTTCAAGCTAATAGTCACTGCCTCGTCTAGCAGTATTACGGCACTATCCGTCTTCATTCTTTCAATATAAATAGCGGCTAAATGCTGCAAGAGGTTTCCCTTCGTTTTCAGACCTATAGTATCATATATTGACAATGCTTTTTGAATATGAATATAAGCTTTGTCAAAATCTTTTTTACGGATATAGAGTTTACTCAAATTATTATGAATCGCGCCTACATGAAATTTATTTCCCATGGAATCATATAACATCAAGCCTTTTTCAAAATTCTCTATTGCGAATTCATCCATCTCTAGATTTGAAAATAGCAATCCAATATTATTATAAAGGTTGAGCATTCCTGAACGATTATCCAAACTATCCATGATAGGAAGTGCTTTATAATAACAGTTTAATGATGCAGGATAATTTCCTTTTTTTGAAAACACCCTACCTATATTGCCATAGTATAGCGCAATTGATTTTTGAGATTTATTCTGAACCGCCCACTCTAAAACCTCTTTATAGACCAAGAGCGCCGCGTCATAATCCCCTTTTTTGAAATCCAAATTCGCAATGTTACCTTTAATCAACATAACGGTATTTGAATCTTCTAGTGTTTGAAACAGGACCATTGCCTTTTCATAGGAGGCCATGGCCTCGTCATAATTTCCCAGCTTTTCTTGGGTCAGTCCAATATTACTGTGGGATTGGCCAATACCTTTTGCGTCCTCGGCTTTTATAAAAAGATTCAAGGCTGCTTTATAATAAACTATAGACTCTGAGTAATTGGCTTGAATGGCATTGACTATACCGAGGTTCAATAAGAACCGAGATTCTAATTTTTTTAGTTCTAGTTTCTTGGCTATGGCAAGACCTTCCTGGCCGTATTCTTTGGCCTTTTTCTGATTAGAAAATTTTAAAGCATCTATCAACGTTAAGCAAACTTTCGCTTTTTCTTCTCCTACCGAAACCGCTGCTTTTTGGATTAAGCTATCCACCTTGGTCTCTGCAATTGAGGAAAAAGGAAGCGTCCAAATAAAATAAAAAAGGAAAAATATTTTCTTCATTGATATACTTATTTGGAAGCAAGAAACGAAAAAAATATGGCTTATCAATTCCTTTTTATGGTGGGAAGGAAGATGAAGGAGATAAACGTTGTGACGTATACATTTTAGGAAATAAATCTACTGTGAAATCTCTGCTTAATAATAATCTATGATTGCTTTATCAATGTTGTCTACTATCGTGACTAAATATAAAGTACATTATTTATCTAAACCCAGGCCCTTCCAAAATATTCCCCAGCTCCCCGCAATCCCCAACAAAATAATACTCACCGAACTCAGCGGCATCAGAATAGCCGCAATAACTGGCGACAAATTCCCCTGTACCGCATAGCTCAACCCAATGATATTGTACAGCAAAGCAAAGGCATAAGAAAGATAAATGACCCAGCGGCTCCGACGGATAAATTGCAGGAGCGCAATGAACGAAGGAAAGGCAGTAGCGCTGAGAACGCCGTCACAGGCAGGAGAAAAGTTGTTGTTGTTTTCGCTGATGACCAAACCGACATCGGCTTGCTGGAGCGCACCCGCGTCGTTGAGGCCGTCGCCGATCATCATGACGGTAGCGCCCTGATCCTGTAGGTTTTTTATGAATTGTAGCTTCTGCGTAGGTGCGGCATTGAAATGTAAATTGCCCTCCTCGACGAATAGCTTCTTGAAAAAAGACTGATGTCTATTACGATCTCCGGAGAGTAGAAACAGATCGTAAGTTGCTTGTAGTTGTTGAATAATCCGAGGGACAGCTTTTCGCAAAACGGGCAGATGCTCAAAGTAACCTTTCTCCTCGCCGTCGATACTGACGGCCGTTCCCTTCTCTGATTTGTATATGGAAATTGGGTGGCTATGGACAAGGGCTTCGGTGCCCTGACCTGGTTTTTCTACAAAGTTTTGAAGCGTTGTCGTTTCCACATTTGCTAAGTATTCATCAATCTGCTGAGAGCGTGGATGCGAAGATTGGCTCGCCAGGGATTTTACATAACATTGCTCTTCCGTAGTCAGTTGCCCATGAAAAATCATATCTTCTTTGCGCTCCGTCAGCGTTCCGGTTTTATCGAAAACGATGTGGGTTACATTCTGAATGTTTTCAATGACCCCTGTGTTTTTTAAGTAGAAATGTTTTCTGCCGAGCAGTCGCATTACATTTCCAAAAGTGAACGGAATCGACAAAGCGACGGCGCAAGGACAGGCAATAATCAGAACAGCAGAGAACGCATTAATGGCCTTGGCTGTATCAATGGGCAACCAATACGCTAGCGTCAAAAAAGCAATGACTAGGATGGCTATTGTAAAGTATTTACCAACTTTATTGGCGAGTTGACTGCTGTGCTGATGTTGTTTTTTATGTTCAAAATCATGTTCGTTCCAAAGCTGTACGAGGTAAGATTGTACAACTTCTTTGGTCAGCCCAATGTCTATCGCTCCTCCCGTCTGACGACCACCGGCGTAGATTAATTCTCCTGCCGCCACCCGTAGGGGAGCTGATTCGCCCGTTACGAAAGAGTAATCAATGTAAGCTTCTCCTTCCATCAAAATCCCATCGGCAGGAATCAGCTCCTGATGACGAACCCTAATGCGATCTCCTGCTTTTAATTTTTTAAGGGAAACGGGACGCTCTTTTTTATTGACTACTTTATTGGTCGAAACTGGGAAGTAAGATTGGTAATCTCTTTCGAAGGAAATACTGTGATAGGTTTTTTGCTGAAACCATTTTCCAATTAATAAAAAGAAAATCAGTCCTGCCAAAGAATCAATGTATCCTGCTCCGGTATTGGTTATAATTTCAAAGGCCGAGCGACCAAACAAACTCAGAATGCCAATCGTAATCGGAACATCAATATTCAACATCCGCTGCTGAATACCCAAAAAGGCAGAGCGCAGATAATCCCAGCCACTATAAAAAACCAAGGGCAATCCAAGGATCAAATTCATGTACGAAAAAACCTGAAAATAAAATGTATCCACCGATTTATCCAGTCCCAGATATTCTGGAAAACTCATAAACATAACGTTACCGAAAATGAATCCGGTCACCCCCAGTTTGTAATACAATGATTTGGAAACCGCTGGTTTTTCCGTTCGATCCAAATCGGCCAAATTAATCAAAGGCGCATAACCAATGCTATGTAATAAAGCGGCTAAACTACTCAGTTTTGTTTCCGAACTTCTGTAAGTAACATACACCTCCTTCTTCAGAAAATTCACCTTAGAATGACTCACGCCCTTCTGTAACCGATGCAAATTCTCCAACAACCAGATACAAGAAACACAATGAATATCCGGAATATAAAAAGTAACCTTAGCACTAGTCCCATCTTGAAAGTCCAGCAACTGCTGAAGCACATCCTCCTCGTCTAAGTACGCAAATTTCTCCTGCTGAACATCCTTCAAAGAAATCCCTGGCTGCTGCTCCAGATCATAATACTGAGACAAACCATTGTTTTGTAACAAGGTGTACACGGTCTGACAACCCTTACAACAAAAAGACAAATCGGCACTGACCAAGCTACGATCCGTACAGTTGTCTCCACAGTGATCACAAGTAACAATATCCGGTTTTATCTCCACAGGTTTGGTCATCAAAAATGAAAATTAAAATTAAAATAAAAAGTGGCATCGCCACGAAAACACATATAGTGGCATCGCCACGAAAATATCTATAGCAGCGTAGCTGCGGCAATATGAATTTTGCACGATTACGGATTTTCGGTTTTATATAATTACAAAATCATAAAAAGTAGATTTACAATTTTATAACAATACATTTACAATCTACAACGCCCGACTAAACTGCCGTTCCTTAACCCCCTTCCTCGCCCAATATCTAGCATCCAACAGCAAAGCAATATTCCGAATGAACGGCCGCCCCGCCTCCAAAACCCGAAGCTCCTTTTTGGCAAGGTCAATCTCCACAAAACCCTCTACCTCCAATTCTTGCAACCGCACCAAACCCTCAAAAAGCGCATCCGTCCGTAAATCCATGTCCGCCCAGCTCGTACCATAATTACACATGATATTCAAAATGTGCTGACGATGAACCTTATCCTCCTCTGTCAAATTATGCCCTTTGATGATCGGCAATTGGCCGCTGTGTACCTTTGCTTTGTAATCCTCAATATGTTTTTCGTTTTGCACATAGGTGCTCCAGCTATCGCTAATGGAAGAAGCACCTAGACCTATTAACAGCTCCGTCGGTTTGGCGGTGTAGCCCATGAAATTTCGATGAAGCTCTCCTTTGTTGTCAGCGATCAGTAACTCATCCGTTGGTAAAGCGAAGTGATCAATTCCAATTTGCTGGTAGCCCATTTCCAGCAAACGTTTTTTTCCCTGCTCGAATAAATTCCAGCGATCCATTCCTTTCGGTAAATCCATAACACCATATGCCCGTTGGCTCGGTTTGATCCACGGAACATGAGCGTAACCATAGAATGCAATCCGCTCGGGGCGCAATTCATCGACATAATCCATCATCGTATCAATATCAGAAAGTGTTTGATGCGGCAGACCGTAGAGTAGATCAAAATTGATGGAATCGTAACCGACCGCTCTGGCATTGTTGACCAAAGTAACGACTTGTTCCGTTGTTTGTTTGCGATTGATGGTTTTTAAAATCAAGTCAGAAAACTCTTGTACGCCAATGCTGATTCTGTTGAAACCAATTTTGTGCAAAATTTCTAAATGCTCCTTCGTCGTATCCGCAGGGTGTGCCTCAAAGCTGGAAGCGGCATCTGCGGCCACGTTCTGATCTTTCGTTAAATCAGTAATTAGTTTTTCAATTTGAATAAATAAAAAAAAGGT
>JBGCDT010000602.1:0-10893 GCA_045105695.1 Saprospiraceae bacterium
TCCCGATAAAAAGCTTTTGTGAGGCAAACAAATGCATCCGTGTACATATTGTTATTTTCTACAATTAGCTCCTCCTCCTGAGTAGGATTATCAATGAATCGAAATTCCAGTAACAACCTTTCGATTTCTTTATTGGGAGTGGGACGTACTGCAGTCTTCCGCGTACAGAAGAATCCATATTGTTCGGCCTGTTCCTTGAAACGTAGTCCTTCTAAGTAAGGTAAGATGACACAAAATCGTCCATCGCGAATGAGCAAGCGGCGTACAGCTTGGAGCAGTTCTCCATTAGGCAACTTGATCGTGTGCCGCATATGATTTCGATCACTGTTTTGCGAAAAGGTCCCACCAGTAAAGAAAGGAGGATTAGAGACTATAAGGTCATACTTGATGTCGCGAACTTTAGAGAACTCCTGAATTGATCCGTGAAACACGCCTAGTCGCTCAGACCATTCGCAAGCTTTCGTATTTAAGGAAGCCAGTTTATAAGCAGCCTCTTCGATATCGACAGCGTCAACCTTTGCTTTCTTGTTTTTCTGAGCACACATTACAGCAATCATTCCTGTACCAGTACCTATATCCAGAATGTGTTTAGCATCAGTAGTATCTACCCAGGCTCCAAGTAGAATACCATCGGTACCTACTTTCATGACATCTGCTTTTTGTTGTAAAACAAATTCTTTGAAGTAGAATGGCTTTTCCTCTACGATCTTCTGTTCATTCATTTTCATTATACGAAGTTAGTCAATTATGTAAAATTCAACTAGATATCTGGATTACAACAGTTCAAAATACAAGTAGTTCTGAGACGTCTGTCTAAAATTCAGCTTGAAATATGGAATACTGTGTAAAATGTTTTTCCTTTGAGAGATAAGCGTCCGCAAAACTAATGCAATATTATGTCTGAAAATATAATTGAAAAGCTCAAAGCTCGTCGTTTTTTCCCTTTATTCGGTTCTTATCTGTTAGGAGGTTGGGCTATGATTCAGTTCGTCGAATGGCTTTCTGCCAAATACGATTTGTCTCCCCTGTGGTCAGAGGTTGTTCTATTGTCTATTCTAATTATGATTCCAGCAGCTATTCTTGTTATCTACAAGCACGGTGCTCCGGGTTATCAGAACTGGTCAAAACTGGAGATGATCGGTATCCCTCTGAATTTATTACTAGCTATAGCTCTTATTTTTATCCGCACCAGCAGTCTGCCCGCTACGGAAGTCCAAGGCACCAAAGTCATAAAAGCAGTCGATGAAGCTGGACAAGCGGTTAGCAGAGTTGTTCCAGAAGTCAGCAATACCAAACGAATAGCGCTTTTCCCTTTCGTAAATAAGTCAGACCAGGCAGATCTAAACTGGATGCGCTTTGCACTACCAGCACTGATGGATATAGATCTGGAACAGGATAGTCGGCTACACGGTCAAAATGGTATCAACTTCAATGATCGCTATCAAACTTATGATCAAAGCCTTGACCAAGATATATCCTTTGCACTACAGCGAAACATTGCAGAAGATGAATACACAGATCTCTTCGTTCAAGGAAACTTTTCTAAGCAAGGAGACGACTGGACAATAGAGACGAAAGTCTTCACTACTTCAGATGGTAAAGAATTTTATAACAATACTTTTACGGGACCTGATTTTTATAAATTAGTTGATGAATTTACCATCGATTTTAAAGAGAATCTTCAGCTGGCTGATATCCAAACTTCAAAAAATCTGATGGTCGATCTACCAGCAGATGGAATAATATCAGCAAAACCTGATGCTTTGAAAAACTACTTTGAGAGTCAGGTTGCCGTACAGGTTGAAAACACCCCTACGAAGGCAGTAATGCTAATGGAAAGTGCTCTGGAGCTAGATCCTAATTGTACAGAATGTCATCATTTTCTATCCTGGATTTATGCAAGAATGGGGCTAGGCCAAAAAGCAAAAGATGCAGTACAAACGGCTATGAGTAAATCAGGTCATCTGCCGGAACGACAAAAACTAGCGATTAAAAATTTATACTATAGAGCTAATAATGAGATTGAAAAAGCAATTGCACTGAATGATATGTGGCGGAAATTCTACCCGAATGATTATAAACCCTACAGTAATCTTTTTCAGTATTATATAAGCAGAGCAGAATTCGACGAAGCCATTGCCATAGGAGAGGAAGCACTCAAAGTAGGCCACACAGGAGATATCTTGCTGATGTTGTCCCAACTGGAAAACCTAGCTGGACGCCCTCAGAATGCAATTGAATATATGGAAGAATTTCAAAAGAAATTCCCCTCTCGTTTGAAGGAGACCAGCACACTTTCAGATATTTATGTGAATGAAGGGAATTTTGAAAAAGCCGAGGCGCATCTGGAAAAATTACTACTGATGGAGCCAGCGAACATTAAACTACTTAGAGATCTAGCTTACTTGAAAATAAAAACAGGGGAATTCGACAAAGCTGAAAAGTATATTAATGACGCCTTGCGTCAGTCTAAAAATGCAAAGGATTCTGTATTTGTTATTTATGTCTGGGAGGAACTTTACCTAAAGATGGGAAAGAGTATAGCTGCTATCGATCTTTTGAGAAAACGCCACCAATTGCAACTTACATATTCTACCCCTATTGAGATCCAGTATGATTTCATGAGTTTTTCAACTATGGAAAATTTTATTGAAGCTGGAAAATTAAATATCATTGAAGAAGAAATAAAGTTCTTTACCGAAAATAAAACCCCTGCATATGAAATAATGAAATGTGCTTGCAATCTCAATTATTACCTTGCCGTCAAAGACTTAGCTAATTTCAATGTATGGGATGATAAATGCCGAGAAGAGATAATAAAAGTACAGGGCCCTTCTGTTTTTCTTATGATTGATGCTTTTAAATTGGAGATGCAAGGCGATTATAAAAAAGCTATTGAAATGATGAATAAATGTATAGAAACGCTGAATGTAAACTCCATAGATTTCAATATACCTCTAATCGGCATGTATAGAAAAGATGGGCAACTACAGAAGGCAAAAGAACTTCTCGAAAACACGATGAAGTCCAATCCCGTAAATGCAAAACTTTACGTGGAGATGGCTAAGATCGAGAAAGGACTGAGCAATAACGCTGGTGCAAATGAGTGGTTGGATAAAGCACTGGAGGTATGGAAAGATGCTGATGCGGTATTCAAACCAGTTGTGGAAGCAAAACAATTAAAGGATCAATATACAATGTAAGTAATTGGACAAAATTATATTAACATAAGATGGAATTGGATTTTGGATATGAATGAGGCATAAAACGTAGGCGATGCCTTAGCATCGACGAGGCTTTATAACGAAATGCAGATTCAAAAGACTTTTCATTTTATAGTAAATTTAATTTGTACAGTTACTTAAGGGTACTTAGTATTACACAAAATATCAAACCACAAAGTTCTCCTCATCCAAAACCCGCCCTCTGGAACAACGGATTATTCTAGCTGGAAAACGTTCCATCAAACGATAGTCATGGGTCGCAAAGAGAACTGCAGTATTATTAGCTTCTGAAAGTTCTTTGATTAGTTCCACTATTAAATCTGCCGTATCAGGATCAAGGTTACCAGTAGGCTCATCGGCAATGAGTAACTGAGGTTTGTTGAGAATAGCCCTGGCGATGGCTAGTCGCTGTCGCTCTCCACCGGACAGCTCATGAGGCATCTTATTCAAATAGCCTTTTAACTGAACAGACTCCAGAACCTCTTCTATTCTAGCCTTCATTTTCTTTTTACTCATCCAGCCTGTAGCTCTCAGTACGAATTTCAGATTGGCTTCTGCATTTCGATCACTGAGTAAATTCAACTCCTGAAAAACAATTCCCAACTTGCGTCTCAACAACGGAATGCTCTTTCGATTCAAGGTCGTCAAATCAAAACCAGCCACCTTGCCCTCCCCTTTCAATAATGGTAAAGCAGCATAGATTGTTTTGAGTAAACTACTCTTACCACTCCCTGTCCGACCGATCAAATAGTTGAATGTCCCAGATCGGATATCCAAGTTGACCTCATGCAGCACACATTGCTGATTAGACTGAAAGACAGCGGCATTATTGAAAGTGACTATTGGTGATTCCAAGGTCTTAGCTATTTTTTACAAATGTATGAAAATTATGTACTTTTGCTGCCTCAAAAGCAACATCTAACCAACTGAATTTGTTAAACAAGCAAAGAGCTACTTTTCAGGTATTTGAATTGTTTGTCTCTATTTATGTTTTATCAATCTTTGAACTGTAGTTAATGTCAAAGATTTCAAATTAAAAATCTACGCTATTATGGCAATTAGAATAACAGACGAGTGTATTAATTGTGGAGCTTGTGAACCAGAATGTCCGAACACTGCGATTTATGAAGGTGGAGTCGAATGGGCCGTTTCGGATGGTACTGCTGTAAAAGGAATTTTCATCTTAGAAAACAACAAATCAGTAGATGCGGATGCGTCTAACGAGCCAGTTTCCGATGATTACTATTTCATCGTACCTGATAAATGTACTGAATGTAAAGGATTTCACGAGGAGCCTCAGTGTGCGGCAGTTTGCCCTGTTGATTGTTGTGTACCTGATGAGGAGCGAGAAGAAACAGAAGAAGTTTTACTAGCTCGTCAAAACTTGCTACATAGCTAAGTGCGTTAATTAACGATTAACTTCTATTACCTCTTTTGATACCGTTCTAAGGATGGCCTTAGAGATTTCATTCACAGAATTGTCTCCAGCTACTGATAATCCGTAATGATGCTTCCAGAGCATTTTTCCATCTTGTCTTTGGTGAATAGCGAAGTTAGCTTCTACCTGCTTTCGGGTTCCCCAGACGCCATTCATGATTTTACGCATGACAAATCCCGTCCTACCTGAGATGACACGATTCACCTGGCTGTAGATCACTGCATCGACATGGAGAATTTCGGCAAGCTCTTCTTTAGGAATGTTTTTTAATTCTTCGTAGCTGATCCCTCTTGCCTTCAGTAAGTCATTAGTGTAGTTCACATGTTGGATATCAACCATATTTTCCTGACGGCTCATTTCCCGAATGCAATAGCGATATAAATCACGTTGTAAGACAAAGGCATCTTTTCTCTCCTTTGCTTTTAATGTCTCAAGAGTAGCTCCTTTAGGAATTCGCTCAACACAATTGATAACTTCTACTGGTAATATAGCCATTCGTTGTTCTGCACCACGGACATACTGAAGTGCTGGAGACATGTACGACTCCCGGTTACAACTACTCAAAACAATCAGTAAAAAAAAAGGTAAAAAGAGCTTTCGCGACATAACATAAAATTTTTCGGATTAGACCATTCACAGAACATTGATTCCTACGCTGGTAAATTGACAAAAGTTACGCCTTAAATTTAGGTATTTAATCAAAATAAAAAGTGCAATCAAGCTCTGATTAGTATGAACACGACATTTTTTCTCCTATTCCGTTAATGAATCCACGCTATTATTCGTTAGAAGTTTCACGTTTTTAGTAATCTTCTCCAATGGCCAGTCCCACCAACGGAGTTCTAGCAATCTGGTAATTTCAGTTTCTGAAAATCTTTGGCGAATGAGCTTCGCGGGATTTCCACCTACAATTGTATAGGGAGCCACATCTTTTGTTACGGTAGAATTAGAAGCTATTATGGCTCCATCGCCAATGGTCACTCCTGCCATGATGGTTGCGTTGTAGCCAATCCAAACATCGTTTCCAATTGTAGTATCTCCTTTATTGGGAAAAGATTTTCCTTCCATCGCATCAGACCAGCCTTCTCCAAAGATGGAAAAAGGATAAGCGCTGATGGCCTCCGTCAGATGATTGGCACCATTCATAATAAAGGTAACTCCTGAAGCAATCATACAGAATTTTCCGATGGTCAGTTTATCACCAGTGAATTCAAAATGATATTTCACGTTCTTTTCAAAATTCCGTACATCTTCGAAATCATCGTAGTAGGTGTAGTCTCCGACAATGATATTTGGACTCTTGATGATGTTTTTCAAGAAGCAGAGTCGGTTGTATTTTGGCAGGGGGTAGACTTGATCTTTGTCGGGAGCTTTCATAATATTAGACGTTTCTATTTTGATTAATTATTAGAAGGGCTCTGCAACAGATGTTTCTTAACCATCTCCACCGCAGCTTCCAATTGCGAATCTTTTCCATTCATAAAGTCGGCTATCTTCTGATGTTTAATAATATCAGGAACAACGCCATTCAGGATACTTTGCAAATCGGGATCGACTTGATAATCAATTTTCAGTAAAGGAATACGAATACTCAATTCTGAGTTTTTCATTTTACAATTATGTGAATCACCTGCGGAAACGATGTGATAGCTCCCCCCTGCCTCTCCACCAATCAGCACTGCGCGATTTCTGGATTTTGCTTGCAAAGCGTAAGTACAAGCTGCTGAAAAAGATCCTTCATCTATCAGCACAACCATCATCCCATCAAAGCGATGTCGCTTTTTGGGTTTATACTTTTTGCCACTCTCTCTTTTGAGAATATAAGCCTCTTGAGTTTTTTGTTTTCGCCTAAAAAACAAACCTAGTTTTTGAAAGAATCCAACATCGCTTTTGAAAAATGTTCTATTGATACTCACTCGATCATACATAACAAAAGATTGGTCATAAGTATATTTCATCAATCGGGTAACGTTAGCCACTACCCCACCAGGGTTACCTCGCAGGTCCATTATCAAATAGTCAATATTTTCTTTTTCTACAATTTTGAAAATCTTTTTCATCATCCGTAGATAACCCAGCTGCCACAAATCAAATTTTACATTTGTGAA
Source organism: Saprospiraceae bacterium (assembly GCA_045105695.1). Lineage (GTDB taxonomy): Bacteria > Bacteroidota > Bacteroidia > Chitinophagales > Saprospiraceae > CALGLS01. The sequence goes on from JBGCDT010000602.1 coordinate 6,771, forward strand.
TGTATTCACATCCAAAACGGCAACCTTAGGCATGCCCTCTATTCTACGCAACTGTATCGGTGCCATCTTCAAGGAAGGATAACGCGCTAGGCGAATTTTCCGCATGGATTTTAACGAGCCAGCAGGCACACTAACTTTTGTAATTGTATTGTTATACAAATTCTTTAATTCTAAATTAAAACTATCCTGGGCACCATAAAACATATGATAAGCCAACATGAAATACTTCCTAGAGAAGTTGATTTCCCCCAGTCTATTAGCACCATCGGAACCAAGATTGAGGTTCGCCAATTTAAAGAGGACTTCATCGGTTCGTTCTCCGTTGATCCTTAGGAGTTGCATTTTATCACTTACATTAATAGTATCTACGCTTAAATTTTTACTAATAAAAGAGAGACCTTCAACTATTTTTAATTGTAGCGGAAACAGACCTGAAACGTCTTTTTGAACTAGTCCGAAGAACTTTCTTTTAGAGTTGATATTAAAACCAGTGTGGCCACATTTAGTAGCATCAATTATTGGAGCAATGTGTAATAGAAAATCAATCGAACTTAAGCTTTCTGGCAAGGACGCCCTCACCGCGGCAATGATCTCAGGAAGCTCACGGCTACTTTCATAGAAGTCCAAAGCTGGATGAATTTTCAACAGTTTTTCTTCCAAGTTATTGAGATCTTCCTCCATTTCGGAGCGACTTAGCAACTCCTCCGACTGGGCACTTAGCTCTGTCGTACATAAGCAAAACAAGGAGATAATAAGGAGAGTGATATGCCTTTTTGCTAGAATTAGTTTGTTGGGCAAAGTTTTTCTTTTTTGTGTGTTAATAACAACGAAAAATTAACTTCAGTATCTACCTTAAAAGTACTGACCATAACGACCAGAGGTGAAACAGATTAGTACTTTTCAAGGGGAGTAAAGGTGCTGAAATTATCTTTTACGTAATACATTAATTGTTTTTTAGCGAGAGTCATTTCTTATTTGGGAAAGAATGATCTACTTGTCTTTTTCCGCTGAGCAAAGATCAATAAATTTTATATCTTTCCGAAAATAAACACACTTATGCGCCATCAGAACATTTACGTTGCCGCTACTGGGCAACATGTCGGAAAAACCACCTCTACGCTAGGGCTTGTTCAGGCATTTGAAGATTTGCAAGGAATTGGAGAAATCGGCTACTGCAAACCGGTCGGACAAGAGATCAGCGAGTTATTTACTCAACAAGTAGATAAGGATGCCTTTTTATTTTCTAAAACGATGGACTTTGAGTTGTTTCCAGAGTTGCATAGTCCTTGTATTTTGGGTCGTGGAGCTACGACTGCCTATTTATCTAATCCTGAAAAATTCCATTATGCAGAGCGCATCATGCATGCCTCCAATACCCTGAATAAAATCTACGACTTGGTTGTTTACGAAGGCACGGGACATCCGGGGGTTGGCGCAGTTGTCGATCTTTCTAATGCCACCGTAGCGCGAATGGTCAACGCACGTGTTGTGCTCGTTGTGGAAGGCGGAATTGGATCTACCATAGATAGTCTAAGTTACGCGATGACTCCCTTTCAGCAACAGGGCGTACCGATAGCAGGCGTGATTGTGAATAAGGTGATTCCAGAAAAGATTGAGAAGATCAGAAAATATCTGGAGATAAAGTTCAAGCAAATGGGCATTCCTCTACTAGGCATTATTCCTTTCGACAAAAACATGGGGTCTCCAATTATGCTAACTATACAGATGGCCGTTCGGGGAACCTTCCGATGCAATCCGCACCTGATTTCAAATATTGTAGATAAAATAATTCCAGGTTCTTTAGTTGATGAATTGGAACGTGCTGATGAATCAGATCATCCGCTCATAGTGGTCAGTCACAAGCGTGTCAGTACCATTATCTCTCAGATTAAAAAAGTTTCTGAAATACAACCTAGTCTGAGAATCGCAGGCGTAGTAATTACCGGTGAAGAATCTCACCTCACAGAATTGAACATCGAAGACAACGCATTTTTCGAGAAAAAACAAATACCTGTAATTAGTACTTCATTGGATACACTGGGGGCATTTACTAAGATCAATAGATTAGAAGTAAAGATCAATACGAACACGCCCTGGAAGATTGCCAGAGCCATTGAACTGATTAAGGAAAACGTAAACATGGATTTACTTTTTTAGCAAAAGCGTATTCTACCTAAGCACATGGAACCGAACATCTTACTTCGCTACAATAATGATCAGCAAGTCAATCCAGCTTCAGCTAAAATGACTTTTTTCGAAGAACTGTACATTGATGCAAAAACAGAATCTGTAGAAAAAGGGAAACGCATCAGTCTGCAAATCCATCCTAAACAGGACGTGGTTATCAATGAACTGACCATTAAACTTTCTTACAACTTTCAGGCTACTGACCAGATTTTTTGTAATGGCTTTCAGAGTCAGACGGAGTCGCTAGTCTACAAACCAAATGAATCACTACCAAGTGTCGGAAGCCTTGCGGGAAGTAAGTGGCATTCCTTCGGCAACTATAGGCATCCGCATCTGAAAGATCTTTCGGCCAACCTACACTCCTGGACTTATTCCTACATCAAGCGAGCAGATGATACTTGTTTGCTCATTGCATCCCTTTCGGAAAATACAGGCTTCACCCTTATAAAACATTGTTGTAACCTTAATGAAATAAAAATCACCTGGGAGGCGGCTGACTTTAAACTCGCGCACTCCTTTCCTGCCATGGATGTGATTGTTTTGGAAGGAAGAGAGAAGCAGGTCTTTGATGAGTATTCAAAGTTGATGAACATTGAAAGCTTGGAAAACTTCAGCCCGCTGCGCTCCTGCATTGCTGTTGATACAGATCTCGATGAAGACTTTCTACAAAAACAAACAACGGAATTATTGGAGCAAGCCGTTCCAATAGATATGGTTTTGGTAAACGAGGGTTACCCGATTGCGTTAGGCGACTGGCTGACCGGAAGTAATAATGCCACTCGCGGAATCCCAGCGGCATCTTCAATTATTAGAAAACTGGATTTGAAACCTGGGATTCAGATTGCTCCTTTTTTGTGTAGTAGTGAATCTGATTTTTACAAAAATAAAAAGCAGTGTTTGCTTAAAGATCATGGTGGCGAATTGGTCAAGCTAAAAAGTGAAGCAGCTCCTGGCGGTGTTTTCTATGTTCTGGATTTTTATAACAATGCAGTTACAGACTACCTAAATAGTATGCTGACTGCCCTCTCCCAACAATGGTCTTACAACTACTTGCTTCTAGATTATCTACACGCTGTTTGTTTATATCCTCCAGCTCATAAAACAATGGGACAGGTGATGTGCGAAGCGTTGGACTTTATAAATGGTATTTGTCCTAAAGCATCTTTGTTGACGGCATCGGTACCTTTGGGAGCTGCTTTTGGAAGAGTTGCTTATTGCGAGTTGGCTGGCTTTCCAGTAAATGCGTGGAAGAGTACTTGGCTGAGTTGGAATAAAGTCAGAGAGCGGCGTACCGCTTTGGCGAATATTCCAACTCAGTTGAACAGACGACAGTTGAACCAGCGGATGTTTTTGTCCTCCCCTTCACTACTGATTTCTGGTGATACAAAATCTCGCTACAGCTTCAATCAACAACAGACCTTGCTTTTGCTCAATAGCATTTGCAGAGCTGGTTTTATCATTTCTGAAAAAGGAAATACGGAGTCTTCTGGAGAACAGACTTCAGAATATCAACAGGCACTTTTCGATCAATTTGCCAATATCCATTCTGTAAAACAACTCAGTCCCAACGTTCTCCAAGTCCCATTTAGCAATAATGGTAAAGAATGGATCGCCTACGCCAACCTTCAACGATCAAAAGCAAGGCTGAGTCATCAGGGCAGACCCTTTGAGCTAGAATCTTGCGAAAGCATCATTTTACAAAAACGTTGAACAAAACCTCATTTTAATAATCCCAGTTAAAGAATCACTTTGTTGATGTTTAATTGGTTTCCACTAAAATAACATAGACAAAATCAATATCTGTTTAAACAATTGATCCTCAACAAGTTGTTTTATTACAACAAGTAAAGTTTTAATTATAAATAAAAATATCTGCTCATTTTTGTTGAACAAAACGGTTTTTTCAATGAACAAATAAGGTGACCTGCCGTTATTG
>JBGCDT010000603.1:0-7892 GCA_045105695.1 Saprospiraceae bacterium
TGTTCTCTTCTGTTACAACTAGATTTTGGTACGACATTATTGTTATGTTTAATATGTTTTTTGAATGCAAAACGCGGATTTTATGGATGCCGCAGTTTTTTTGATTTAAAAATAAATTCTTTGAACCGCGCATCAAACGCAGTTTTCATTTTAATTTTTATTTAAATTTTAATTAACCCCTCTCCTCCTCCATCACCTCCGTAAACACCCGATGCATATTCTCCACATATTTCTCTTCTGTGAATAGCTTACTAGCCTTTTGAAAACCACGGTAGCCCATGACTGGAATATCCTCTGGATGCCGAAGGAAGTAGCGCATGCAACTGGCCAGTTGATCTTCTCCAGTTTCAAAAAGGAATCCATCTTCACCTTGTGTAATCAATTCTGGCGTTGCCCCTTTTTTATAGCCAATCACTGGTTTAGCAAAAGCCATCGCTTCTACAGTCACTCTTCCCATGGCCTCTTCCTTAGAACACATCAGGACGACATCCGATTGAATATAAGCCTCATCTGGCTTAGAAAGATAGCCCGCAAATATAACCTGATCTGTTAGATTATTTCTAACGCAGTAATTCTTTAATTGCTTTTCATAAAGGCGTCTTCCTTTACCGACAATAAGCAATTGAGCATTCGGGAATTCACTAGCAATTTTAGCAAAAGCTTTTAGAGCCATCCCCTGATTTTTGGAAGGATGTAACATGCCGATGATTAGAAAAGTGATCGTCCGACCATTTCGCGGCAGCATGGCTTTGTCTCGCATTTTTGAAAAATGAGAAGCTTTGGCTACTCCATTGTAAACTAACGTCGTGGCAATATCTCTGTCTCCAATTACTTTATCGCGCACTGCTTTTGAAATAGCAATTACCCGATCTGCTTTACTGAGCCATAGATACAACTCCGTCCGTCCAGGGAAAAAACGCAGGTCTAAATCCTCGCGTCCAAATTCTCTAATATGCCAGACATGTGGAATCTTTAAAGCATCAGCGAGGTAAGCTCCCATGGGCACTGCCGTGCTATTGGTATGGATAATATCAGGAGCTATTCTTTGAACAGCGGTTGTTAATTCTTTGAAAACCGCTTTGTTGCGTAGATAACCGAATAATAAAGCCCAGTAGGCAGGAAAGAGAAAAGGAGCTGCCCAGTTGTAATAGTCATGAATTTCGTACTGTACGGACTTCGCTCTGAGCGCATCTGTGAAATGACCTTCTCTTGGACACCAAACCACAACCTCCACCCCACGTAATCTCATGCCACTGGCAAGGGCCAGCAAAGAGCGATTGGCTCCCAGCATATCTCCGTTTTGGGCGATGAATAGGATTTTCATGGGAATGGTGTGGCTATTTAGTTTTTGATTAGGTTTATTTTATTAATTGTTTTCGTTACAAAGCAAAGGATACAATGATTTGTAAGAAACCAAAGGTTTGTTCTAAAACTCTATTGAGGGGAGTTTTCAACCGGTTTGAAGTGAAGCAAAGATAAGGAAAAGCAAAGGAAAAGGCCCTCCCGAACTTTACTAAAGCATTTCTAAAGACTTTTTCTATAGTAGGTTTTCTTCATTAGGGTTCTAAGAATAGAGAGGAAAAATAAATTTCGCTGAGGGGACAAGAGCTTAGTCGTAATTTTGAATAATGTGATTCTGAGCGAGCTGTATTTTTTGCCGGATTCCTGAAGCGATGCTTCTCCTTCTGAAACGCCTTCAAATTGTCTTTTTACGATACTGAGTTCGATAAGGTCGTTGATCAGAAATTTATTATTCAAAGCAATCAATTTTGAATTACTGAGTTTTTCATTGAGCATATTCCGAACTAGAATCATGTGGTTGATCATAACCGTCCGATTGCGAGTCATGCTACTGGGATGAACGCGTATCAATGCCAGAGTATCCGGTTGGTCCACATATTTTATGTTGAGGTCATTGTACATACAACGCAGATAAAACTCCCAGTCTTCACAAGACTTCAAATGCTCTTTGTAAAGTCCGATTTCAAAAACAGTCTCTGTCTTTATCATAGGTTGATGCGAGAGAATGACATCTGAAATAATCATATACTTCAGTAAGTCCATTCCTTTTCCAGATTTCTCCAAGGCCCAAGGGCGGTTCCTCCAATCAGCAGAATACCGTAGCTCTTCTGGTTTTCCATCTATAAAATAACGAACGCCTGCGTAAGTAAAATCTAGACTCGGATCATTTTCAAAAGCGGTCACTTGAGCTTCGATCTTTTTATGTTGAATGGTATCGTCGGCATCGAGCACCATGAAGTATTTCCCTTTGGCGGCTTTGATACCGGTGTTTCTTGCGCCCGGGAGTCCTTTGTTGTTCTGATAGATGTAGGTTATTCTTTGATCTTTTTGTTCGTATGCTTTTACGACTTCTCCTGAGTTGTCTTTGGAGCCATCGTCTACGACTAAGCACTCCCAGTTTTGGTAAGTCTGAGCCAGGACGCTGTCTAGGGTTTGGGCAACGTAGCGGCCGTAATTGTAGCAGGGAATAATGATGGAGACTAAGGGAGCGTTTTTCATTTATCTTTCTTCTATGAATGCTAGCAAATATCGTAATCTAATTCAGCTTGAAAAAATCCGGGGAAAGAATCTATCTTTTTTTGAAAAACAGGTTCTAAAGCAGCTACCTTTTTTGCCAAGCAATATACTTTGTTGCCAGCTATACTAGCATAAATACCAACGCTACTGGAAACGATATAAAAATTAGCATCAGTTGAAAATGCAATGTTTTCTAATACAACATTCTGCCCCAGCAAATCTACGGTTATTTGAGTATCGTATTTTTTAATTATTTTTTTAATTGGCTTTATAGATTGTTCTTCCTCTTGTACAGGATGGAATTTCAAATGAATTCTTTTGATTCCTTTCTCCACCAAACACTGGAACAAATCATCCATTACTTTTATCAATGTACTTTGAGTCATTTCTCCGTACTCTACATATTGCCCTAGGATAACGACATGTTCGTAATGCTCTTTTGAATTCTTTACTACGAAAGGAACGTTTAATTTGTTCTTCTTTGGTAAGCCAGGAAAAGCATATTCACTTATTCCAAAACAACCTAAATATTTCGTATGTTTTAAGTCATAGAAATGCTTTACGCTTTTCGATCTTCCTTTGTAATTCAATTCATACCATTTATCTCTTAGCCAGAATTCTTTTTTTGGATTACGTAATTCTTTTTCTTCCAAGTAAGAACATAAGCCTTCTTCCAGGTAAGCGAATCCTTTGCATTTTGGATGATTAACTACTAAATAAAAAAAGTTAAATCCTGACTGAGGGGTATAAAAAATATAGTCCTGATTATCTGTTTTATTTTTTACCCATTGGTCTAGTTCATTAATCTTTGCCCAATTTTTCCAAAATAAAACTTCCACTCCAAAAGAATCAACAGGGTAATGCGTATAAGGTAATTCAATACTATTTTCAAAATCGCTTTTATAATTTCTAGCCAATAGAAAAAGGCAGTCAACTACTGGAAGTTGTTTTTCAGTTACTATTTGTTTGGCAACCAAATTTGTAATGTGACTGTGTATGTAAAATAAATACTTCATTATTATTCTTCTCCTTTTAATAACACAAATATTTTATCATAAAACAATACTAAAAACACAATACTAAAAACCGAACCTTTCATTAAAAAACTAAAAAAGTAACTCACTTCTAAGTCTCTAATAAATAAGCTTACAAAAAAGATCAACCCGATAAAGCTTATTTTTAACAATAAATCAGTCAGCGGTGGCGGAGGAAGCTTCATTATCGCTACAACGACAAGCCAACCCATCGCAAGCATGCTGGCATAAGAAACCAGAGTTGTATAAGCAGCTATTTCGTAACCATGAATGGGAATATAAACGCTGTTCAAGAAGACATTAAGAATTCCAGCTAAAATAGTAATCCCTGAAATGTAAATTGTTTTTTTTGAGTAAACAATTAGTCGTGCGTAAAAATTGTAGGCTCCGAAAAAAACATAGCCAATAATGATTATTGGAACTAGATGTAGCGAAGTAACAAAGCCTTCTTTACTCGCTAATAAACTACCAATATCTATAGCGAATAAAATTAAAAAAGTACTACCCAGGACTTCAAACTTCATTATACTTTTTATCTGTCCAGTTATTGAACTGTAATCTTTATTATTCATCCATTTAAAGAAATCGGGTTTCCCTGCATTCTGTAAAGCCTGATCCAACCCCATGAATAAAATTCCTATTTTATAGGCAAAAGCATAAAGGCCAGCATCTTCATTACTTTCTCCATTTATCATAAACAGATCGAAATAATTCAGTAGAAATGCACTTATTGAGAAGGGAACCAAAGGCAAAGCGTAAGACAGGATATATTGTAAATGCCTTTTTGAGAAGGTCCATTTTATGTGTGGATATATTTTATAAAGTAAATAAGCTGAAATAATTACAGAGAATATTACATCTCCGACTACTCTTCCTAAATACGCCGGAGTTAATAACACCAAAAACAATAAAGCTCCTGCAAATCGGCTATAAGAAAAAAAAACCTGCCCTTTCGAAACCAATACCGATTGCTTTTTCGAAATAAAAAGATGATTAAAAACTGCTAGAATAATAACCGAAAATACTGCGGGGAAAACCCAGTAGAATAACTCCTCAGGAATATTCCACAGACTAACCAGTGAATCTTTAAAAAACAAACAGACTAAACTCGTAACGCTAAATACAGAAATAGCAGAAATAACAGTAGAACCTAAAAAATCAGAAAAATCATTTTTTTCTTCAAAATAATAACGACTCACTGCCTGATGAACATTTAAAGTCATCAATACCGCTAGTAATTTAATGGTACTATTAAATACTTCTACAATTCCGAATTCACTTTCACTTAAAAAACCAGTATAAATTGGGAGAGAGATCAGCCCCAGAACATTTATTAGGATGGTAGCCGAAAAATAGGTTGAGGTATGTTTTAAGGTATCAAAAAAGTCATAACCTTCTAGTTGGGATGTTATTTTTTGGATTAATTTTCTCACGTAAATTGCTCATTGTGTTTTAAAATACGATGAGCAAATTCCCGGACAACTCCAGCGCCTCCTTCTTTTTCCAATAAAATAATTCCATTAATTTTTTTCACATCAGACAAAGCATTAGCGGGACAGGCAGCCAGACCCACATTACTTAATAATTCCCGACAATTAATATCATCGCCTATGTAAGCGACTTCTTTGATGGAGATGCCTTCTTGCTCGCAAAAAGATAGCGCCGTTTCCAGTTTCCCCATTCCATGTTGTCCTTGTGCTAGGTAATCGACTTTAAGTTTCTTTGCCCTTCGGCTTACGATGTTGGTGTCTTCAGAGGTGATAATCCCTGTTTTGACGCCAGACTCACGGAGTAACTGCATTCCTTTTCCATCATGTGTATTGAATTTTTTTAGCTCGTCTCCATTTTCAGAATAATACATTCCGGCATCAGTCAGAACGCCATCTACATCTGTTAGAAACAACTTTATCTTCCCTGGCTTCTTTTCCTCTTTGAGGATATACTTTCGCATCATCGCTTCTGCAATAAACCAATCGTCAGGTTCATCTAATTCGACAGCAGTATATTCAGGCATTTCGTAAACCGCAATTTTTCCAGACAAACGATTTTCGTTCTTTAAAATATTTTTTATAGAATTTATATAAAAGGCCCCATTCTCCATTAAGATGCCGTCGAAATCTTGTCGTCTCGGTCTATTTTTAAAATCGTAATTCAGAGGTGTGCCATCCGAATTCCAATAAAATCTTTTTAAGCGAACACAGGTAAGCAAGGAATCTGCATTTTCCATTTTTTTAATAGCAGACTTAAAATCCGTAGATTGCGTAAGTGGAGAAGTCGCTTGCACTAATATTAAATGATCGTCGTCGTCCCAGTTTTTTTGATTAATAAATTCGAGCATCACAGATTCCGTAGAGGAATGATCTGCTGCATTTTCTTCCTTTCGACGATATACTTTTGTTTTTTTAAATCCAAAACCCAGTACTACCTTTTCAATGGTATCACAGTCTGTAGCTACATATATTTCCTTTACGGATTCGGTGTTTTCCAAAGCCAGTAAATTCCAGTATAACAATGGTTTCCCGCAGAATGATTTTATATTCTTCATCTCTATGGATTTGCTTCCACAGCGAGCAGGAACGAAGGCAGTAAATTGCATAAATCGGTTTAGGAGCTAAATTTATTACGGATTATTTTTGGTAAGTGACGCAAATTGTAAGGTGTGAGAGGATACCATTTTCGATGTGACTCTGCCTTTTTCAAATAAGCCATTGTATCATCAAAATCATTTTTCAAGGTTTTACGCTCAACGGTTTCATCAACTGAAAAAACACTACGCACATCTTCATCTCCATAAATCAATCGAAAGCCGTTTTGATTCAATAAATTAGTGAGCGTATTTTTAGTAAAAGCATAAGTATGCGCGTTTTGATGATAACGCAAAAAATCGCCCTTATAACCTTCATTAAATCCAACCGGATTTTTCAAACCTGGAACTTCCAAATAAAGAATTCCATTTTCACTCAAGTTATTTTTAATCAATTTTAATTCTTCATCCAGATTGAGTAAGTGCTCAAAAACGTGAGAATAAATAATAATATCCGGCTTTCTATCCAATTTCAAATCTGGTAATTTCGCAACGCTTAAATCCAGGTTATAAGTCTCCTTCCCGTACTTGACATATTCTGAACCCAGGTCAATTCCTTTTGCTTTACAACCTTGATCTCTGAAATATTTGAGTATAGCTCCAATACCACATCCGATATCCAAAACAAAAACATCTTCAGGATTTTTGAGCGGAGTATAATGATTGGATAATAAATCAAAAATCCGTTTTCCCGCTTCGTAGCGAGTGGCAGCATAGGTTTCTTTTGGTCGTTCAAACCCCATGTATAAGTTTCGATACTCCGTATTGTAAAACTCGTCATAAGACTGCTGTGTCATCCGAGGATTGATTTGAACCAATCCGCAATCTTTACAAATTACGACTGGACAATACAAGCCATAACGATCCTTTTCTGCAAGCAGTTGAAAGTCCTCCCCTTTGCAGACCGCACATTCTTTTTCTTCAAAAGTATAATGCCCTGATTTGATTTTATCTTCGATTTGCTGCTTGGTTTTAAGCTGCAATTCATTCAAGTCTAACAGTGGATCTGAGTCATTTTTATACCGATCTGCTATCATGAGTTCGTCTTATTTTTCTTTCTGTATTTTAATTTATCTCTCTGTACTTTTTCGATATCTAGTATGTCCGACTCTTTATAAGTCAACGCTTTACAAGTTGCTTTTAAATCTCTGCATAGTTTTCCAAAACCAGCAGGCTCCAGTGATGCGGCATGATCTGTTCCCTTCCAAGTTCGGTCTTTAGTGAAGTGACGCTCTATCCAATTAGCTCCTAAAGTATAAGCGGCTATGTCAATAGAAATCCCTAGGTGGTGACCTGAAAATCCAATCGTCTTAACTCTATTTGAAAACCGCTCCTGCAAACGATGAATTTCTAATAAACAAACATCATCAAAAGGGACAGGGTAACCAGAGGTACAAGAGTACAACACCAGCCTTTCTTTAGCAACATCTGTCTCTTCAAATAAACTGACGATAGCTTCCATCTCCTCCTGCGTCGTCATCCCAAAAGAGACATGAATTTCGCCATCATATTTATCGCGCAATAGACGAAGCATTTCAAAATGATTATTACAAGCGGATGGTATTTTTATGAAATCAGGTTTTAGTCCCATCACCTCGTAAGCAGAGGTCATGTCCCATACTGAGGTCGCATAACCAATACCGATAGATTCGCAATATTTTTTTAGCTCTGCATGCTGCTCGATGTCTAATTCCAGAAATTCTCTGTGCGCTCCATAGGTATCGCCATAAGAGTTA
>JBGCDT010000604.1:0-5589 GCA_045105695.1 Saprospiraceae bacterium
ATTGGTTTTGGCTTACTGCATATCATTTATGGTATTATGATGTATTACAAATACGAGCGTACGGTCTAGGTATGAAGAAAATAATTGCAAACTTAAATAAGGCTTTCGACAACAAGGTTCGGCTGGGAATAATGTCCTTACTGATGGTCAATGACTGGGTGCAATTCAAAACCCTAAAAGAAATGCTAGACCTTTCTGATGGTAGGCTGGCCAGTCACATCAAAGCCCTGGAAGCTGCGGAGTACATCGAGATACGTAAGATCTTTGTTGGAAAAAAACCGCAGACTTCTTATGCTGCTACTAAATCAGGTAGAAAAGCTTTCAATGATCACTTAGACGCTTTGGAAAGTTTGTTGCGCAATCGAGATTGATCTTTTTTTTGCATCTATACTTTGAATTTCAAAGTACTTTTAAATCGTCACATAACCTCAAAATATATAAAGCTCTTCATCAACAAAAAATAACAATATGCTTACCAATCATTTTGAAATCAAAATCAGCCTCAGAGACGGCTTCAACTACACGCTTGCCAGCCAATGGAAACTGTACCAAACCAGTTTGGAATGGAGAGAGCGTTTTCTCTATTCCTTAGTTCAGTGTACCGTACCTTTTTATAAATGGGTCGGTAAACCCAAACAATCCAAATGGAATATTACCATCGAAGATTTAGGAGAATATCCACGTCATTCGCTCGGAAGAGCCTGGTACAATTTCTACCAAGGCAAACCATTCTCTATCAGCGAGCATTACGAAGAGCATGATATTTACCACACCTTGCTCGGTTACAAAACCACTATTGTTGAAGAAACACGTATGTACTGTTTTCTACTAGGCTCTGGTAAAATTTCTTTTCCAACATTATTCACCATCATCATTGGAGTTGTCTTTCTACCAGAGTTTATTTTACAATTTTACAAAGATTATCGCTTAGGCAAAAAAGCCTTGAATATTTCCAAGTGGGACTTTCGCTATCTGCTTAGAGAAAAACGAAGTACACTCCAAAGAATGATTTTCCGAAAAGGTAAAGCGACGCAGGTTCCGCTGCTTTGATTTTGAAAAGACAGGATAACAGGATGCCTGCGGCATACAGGTTTTTACAATTTTATTTTTCATGTATGCCGATAAGCATCCTGTTATCCTGTTATCCTGTCCTTCTAAACATCATATCAATTCCATCAAAACTTATCAACCATGAAATCTAACAATAGAATTACAACTTACAAAAACAGCATCAAAAAAACATTTCCTCCTACGCACAAAGATTCGGAAGGGCTGTTCGGGCCTGGAAGTATGCACTGGAAATTGTATCGCGAACCAAGTATCATCGTTGCCAGTTATCGTGCGCTGATGTTACAAGTAGCGCATCCCGCAGTAGCAGATGGCGTGCATCAGTTTAGTGCGTTCAAAAAAGATTATCTGGGAAGGGCGGAGCGTACGTTCACGAATATGATCAGCATTTATTTTGGAGATAAACAAACTGCTTTACGTTCAGGATTCCATTTGTTTTCCATGCATGGAAGAATCAGGGGAACTATTGAATTGAACGATGGAAAATCGCGTTCTTACGCGGCCAATGACCCTGATTTATTATGCTGGGTTCTCGTAACTATCGTAGAAGCGACTTTGCATGCCTATGAGAAAACTGTTCGCATGCTATCAACCGAAGAGAAGGAGCAATTCTTTGAGGAAACAAAATTAATTGCAATACTAATGGGGATTCCTCCAGAGAACTATCCAGAAAATTTAAAAGCGTTCTACCACTATTTTCAAGGAATGATTGATGGTGACACACTGCGCGTAGACGACCTGACTTTGGATTTAGCCGTAGCTATTTTCAAACCTCCTTTCTTTCCAAGTTATATCGCAAAGACTTTAGCGGCAGGAGGATTACCCCCTCGTTGGAGAAAAGCTTACCAACTGAATTACGATAAATCAAAAAGAAAATCTTTCTATGTAATTGTATTGTTAGCAAAATGGTCTAAAAAGCTGACGCCTCATCCATTCGGCTATGCACCGGCTTGGTATCAGGCACATTATCGAGTGGCAAAAGCAAATGGTTTGAGACCTAAAGTTGTGGATACTTTTTTCAATTGGGTTTCGAAATTGCCGGTTTTGAAAGGAGTTACACTTGCTAATCATTAGGCGAAGCCTTTTTCTCTTTTCAGTGAATTATTCGACTTAATTATTCACCCGACGGCTGCTGGGCATGAGATTGGAATCACAGTAGTACTTTCTGTTTTCATACTGTTAGCATATTTGCAAATGATATTCCTTATGGGAAATAATGTAAGGCAAGAAAAGAAAAAAGGTGTAGAATATCAATAGACTAATTCAATAACCCACATCTCTTCTGCCGCTCTTGTTGAAATGGAATATCCCGCACCAAACGTTGGAAAGATTCTATGTTATGTTTCGGATTTTCTTCTACGGCCAAATCCTGATAATAAAAATCAGCCAGCCCGTCAACACCTTTTAGGTCGTAAGCAATCTTTGTGAGGCAAAGACCCTCGTCTTCCGTGGCTTCAGGATTCCTAGACACATATTTGTAAGCGGCTCTTCTGAGGTAGGTTTCGATTTGCTGAGGAGTTGGACGACTATAATCTATGCTACAGGTATTCGGATTCTCTGGTAAATAACGAATCACAAATTCATCTCCTTTCTCCAGCGGCATGCCATGTTGATATAGCTGAACACGCTCCTCTGATTGTTTGGACTGGACAGTATACCCTCTTCCATTCACAATAAAATAATAAGACACAGAATGATCTTCGTTCTCAGAAGCAATTAGAATCTTAGCTTCCGCTTCTTCACCAAATTCTTGTAAGAGCGTTGTTATGCCTTCCGTCTGCTGATCTTGCTTTAAATGATTAATACCTAAAAAAACAGACATTACTACAATGAAAACTGCTCCGAGGAAAGCCAGACTTTGATACAAATATTTTTTCTCTGTTTTTTTCCGTCTGCGGTTAAGTGGTGTATCCGCAGTTTTATTTAGATGGAAACCGTAGTAGAATTTTTCGTTTCGGAGTTCAATTTCCAATTCGCAAAGTTCTTCTTCGATGAAAAAAGAATAGGTGGAAGATTTAAGGACACTGAAGTCAACCAGTATGATTTTACTATTACAATAAACCAGCAGATGACCTGAGTCCGCACCGTGGTACATCCCCACGTTGTGGTTCTTTCCGTTTTGGCCGAGGTATGTCCAATTGAACTGGTTCATGTTTCTAGTTTAAATCTAAGTTACCATATTTCCGTTAGAAACTAAATACCATAAATACCTAATTAACATATGGCAAGAATTGTAGTTTAATAAATTTTGTCAAGTTGATGACGTATCTTAAACTCCTGTTTGTAGCTGTTGAATAAGATCGGCAAGACCTACTCAACCATTAAACGTCAAATTCTGATAAAGAAACAAACCTTCTAATCATGGATGCAAAAGAAAGGACATTGCTCAAAGAAAAGATCATTGAGACGATCGCAAAAACAAAGGAAGAAATAATAGAACTGGAAGAAATGACGAAACCCATTTCCCCTGAAAATTCCATTGGCAGAGTCAGCCGTATGGATGCGATCAATAACAAATCTGTCGCAGAAGCTTCGCTAAGAACGAACCGCCGAAAACTCAACAACCTGGAATACGCGCTCACTCAAATAGACACTCCGAGCTTCGGCAACTGCTCTATGTGCAAACGTCCCATCCCTCCAATGCGCCTCATGCTCATGCCTCAAAGTACCCGATGTGTACGCTGCGCTGACCGATAGACCTAAAAAAGCAGGGCGCTGAACAATTGAATGATCAGACCCTGCATAACCCCAAAAAACCAAATGAAAACTTCTTACATTCTGCTTCGAGCTTGAAGCTAAAATGGACATCTCTGTCTTATATCTTAAAGTATCCGCCTTTCAACGTCTACTGCTTTTTCAAAAAAACAGGGCGCGTAATATCGCCCTGCGTAACCCCAAAAAACCAAATGAAAACTTCTTACATTCTGCTTCGAGCTTGAAGCCAAAATGGACATCTCTGTCTTTATATCTTAAAAGTATCCGTCTCTCAACGTCTACTGCTTTTTCAAAAAACAGGGCGCATAATATCGCCCTGCGTAACCCCAAAAAACCAAATGAAAACTTCTTTGTATTCGCATCATAGCGAAGCGAAATATACCATCAGCTTCTGCCGACTAGTCTGTATCTTTGTGCGGATTTATTTATCTGAAAATAAAAAATCCACCTGAGTTAGTGTTGTAGTGATTTTGTTTTGTGTGTTTGGTTTTTGTTGAAATTCGTACTTAGGACGCACAATTGAAACAAAGTAACAGGTCTAAGCACATTTTTTTAAAAATTATTTTTCAGTGACATCATTGAGTAAACTATTCAAAAACACATTTCATTTTGGCAAAAATTAGAAAAATATTCGTCTGCACTAATTGTGGTGCAACTTCTCCTAAGTGGATCGGCAACTGCCCGTCTTGTGACTCTTGGGATAGCTACCAAGAAGAAACCATCACCAAGGAAACCAAACAAGAGGAGAAGAAAAAAGTATGGCAAGGGGCTTCTAAAAGAGAGACAACTGCCAAACCCATTGCCTTGACCAATATCGTTATCGGAGACACTACCCGTTTGACCATTCCCGATGGCGAATTCAATCGCGTTCTCGGAGGAGGTCTAGTCCCTGGTTCATTAACGCTCATTGGCGGACAACCTGGTATCGGAAAGTCCACACTGATGTTACAACTGGCATTGAATGTCCCCATCAAGATACTCTACGTCAGTGGCGAGGAAAGCGAAAGCCAAATCAAAATGCGCTCTGATAGAATCGGCGCACCTCGTTCCGACTGCTACATTTATACAGAAACCAATGTGACTAAAATTCTGACACAGGCACAAAACATAACGCCTGATCTCATGGTCATAGATTCCATCCAAACGCTGGCCTCACCTCATGTCGAGTCCGCTCCAGGTTCTGTTTCTCAGGTCAGAGAATGTGCGGGAGAGCTGCAACGCTTTGCAAAAGAAACAGGCATTCCGATTGTCATCATCGGACACATCACTAAAGAAGGTTCTCTTGCCGGACCAAAGTTATTGGAACACATTGTAGATACGGTTTTACAATTCGAAGGAGATCGAAATTACTCTTACCGAATATTAAGAACCTTAAAAAATCGTTTTGGCTCCACGGACGAACTCGGTATTTATCAAATGCAATCCAACGGTCTTCGCGAGGTTTCCAATCCTTCTGAACTCTTGCTTTCGCAAACGGATGAGCAGCTCAGCGGCAGTGCGGTCTGCGCTACGATTGAGGGCGTTCGTCCGATGCTGATTGAGTCGCAGGCTTTGGTAAGTACGGCAGTCTATGGAACGCCGCAAAGATCTTCCACTGGTTTTGATCTGCGCCGACTGAGTATGCTATTGGCGGTTTTGGAAAAACGTTGTGGTTTCCCTTTCGGGCAATTCGATGTGTTTCTAAATATTGCCGGCGGACTGAAAGTGGATGATCCTGCGATTGACTTAGCCATCTTGAGTGCGCTGATTTCTTCGCTGGAGGACATCGCTATTGCAGGTGATGTTTGTTTTGCTGGGGAGGTTGGG
>JBGCDT010000605.1:0-3406 GCA_045105695.1 Saprospiraceae bacterium
TATTCTGAAAGCTCATCCTGCGATGTTCCACATTCCTTTTCCGCCGAGATACATCAATAACATTTACTTTGATTCTTCTCAGTTTGGAAACTATGGCGACAATGTCGTTGGAGCTAAGAATAGAAATAAGTTCAGAATCCGCTGGTATGGCGATCAGTTTGGCCACATCAAAAAGCCGATTCTGGAAATTAAAATAAAGAAAGGGTTAGCTGGGGCCAAAAGGCATTATCCCTTGGTTCCCTTTACGCTAGAGCCAGGCTTCAGTCAACATCAGATGAATCAGATTTTTGATGAGTCGAATTTACCAGGAGCGGTACGTGAGATGTTGCGCTACCAGGCCCCTACTCTGATCAATCGCTACTTTAGAAAATACTTTCTATCCGCAGATCGCCGCTTCCGAGTGACGGTGGATACTAAGTTGAAGTTCGTAAGAATCGGTCGCCATCAGAATTCTTTTTTGCAACGCAGATCAGTTGATAATCAAGTGATTGTAGAATTAAAATACGACACAGAGGATGATAAGGATGCGATGACGATTAGTAATTCCTTTCCGTTCCGATTGTCGAAGAGTTCGAAGTATGTAAGTGGGGTGGATCATTTGGATGCCTGAGTTTTTTTTGAAGGATTGAAGGATTGAATTTTGAATAATTGAATGGGCCTTCAACCGTAACAACCGCGGAGCCTTCGTACTGAGCACCATTCAATCCTTCAAAATTCATTTATTCAATCATTATAAAGTAAATATCTACTCAATTTTCATTAAATTTGCAAGCTTAAAGCTGCCTCGGCAGCCAACAACATACTAAGTCCCAAAACTGACCATCATCTTTAGAGATGTCAACAAGCTTACTTTGAGAAACAGAAGCCCCCGAACCGATTCCGATTTTCATTTTGTTTAGCTTGATGGTTTTGCGGCAATTCATATCCATGAAGGTGCTACAAACCTTTTTTCAGTTACAAAATACAATATCGACCAAGGACAAAGAGGGGAGTAATCTCATTGTTAACATGTCTGAACAGTAACCCATTACTTTACATACTAAACGAGCTGAAAATGCTTTTTTAATTAACAGAGTAATATACCGGACACAGATTCTTAAAGATGGACGCCACGAAAAGTAATATCAACGGAAACCCGTTCGCAGATATAAACCTGAAGTTTATACTGAAGAAAATTCTACGTAGAAAATGGCTCTTCGTTCTCAGCCTTGCCATTTGCCTTCCGCTCGCTTATCTCTATACTAAGATTGCCAAGCCTGTTTATCAATGTGCTACGACTGTCATGATAGAAGAGGAAACACTGAGTACTCAGCTTGGGGAAAGTAAATCACATGAGACTTACGTAAAAAAAGAAGAGAAAAATCTTAATAACGAAATTGCGCTGATTAAGACCCACAGTATGATCAAAAAGAGTGTTGCTCCGCTCGGTTTTGACGTTAGCTATTATAGTGGAACTTGGTACGGTAAAAAAGAAAAATACGCTTACTTTCCTTTTCAGGTGGAACTTGTAGACACTAGCTCTCAATTGTATGGAGCATACTTCGAGGTTATCCCTAAATCTGATACAGAGTTTAAATTACTGATTGAAGAAAATGAATTTGTAGTTTCTGATCCAGAGACGAACACCACTCATGATATAGAACAGGAATTCAAGTATGAAGAAGTCCACCGTTATGGAGAACCAGTGAAGACGGACTATTTCCACTTTATCATAAACAAACCAACTTCTAAAGTTTCTAAATCTGCTTATGCTGATCGTCAGCTTTATTTCAAATGTAAAACTTTAGATGGTCTAGCCAATTCCTTTAAAGGAAAATTAGACGTCGATCAGCCTGATCTAAATGCTAGTGTGATTCGCCTACAAACGGAAGGACAAGTTCCTAAGAAACAATTGATGTTCTTAGAACAACTTAGCAAAAACTATATCAAGAGTAAGGAAGACGCTAGAACTAATTATGCGAATAGCAAAATAGGTGTTATCGAAAAAGCTTTAGCGAAAGCTGCTGCGGTAAGAGATGCTGCTGGAAACGAGCTCACCGAATTCCAAAAGCGAAATAACATCATTGACCTTCCTACACAGAGTACTGCTTCTATAGCTTTAATAGACAAATTACAGGAAGAAAAACAGCAGTTTGATTTGGATGTAGATTATTATAATCAAGTTTTAATTTCTTTGAAAGACACTTCTAATGCCGGAGCAATTCTTTCTCCATCAGTTGTAGGAATTGATGATCCGCTATTGAATGAAAACCTGGTCCAACTGAAAGAATACTATGCTGAACTAACAGAAAAGTCAAAATACTTAGGAGAAAAAAACAAAGACCTAGTTACCTTAAGAGCTCAAATTCAAGCTACGACAGATCAGCTTAAAACCAGCTTGACTAATTTAATCAACAAAGCTTTACTAGAATCAAACAACAGAGAGCAAAGAATAGCTTCTTCACAACAGACTACGACTAGTCTACCAAAGAATGAGCAGATTAGTTTGACACTTAAACGCAAGCATGACTCTGCTGTGAAAAATTATGAATACTTAGACAATCAGCTTTCAAAAGCAAAAATTTCCCAAATAGAAAAAATCCTAGATGCCCGAATTCTAGAACCACCTCGTAAGAAAGGTGATGGCCCAGTTGCACCTCAGAAATCACTGATTATGTTATTGGGTGGAATGGCTGGATTACTCTTTCCGTTTTTATTCATTGTGCTGTTTGATCCTTATGACGAAGACATTTCTGATGTCACTCAGTTGGAGAAGTATGGCTCTGTTCCGGTCATCGGATCAGTGGCTCACTTCAGTGAGAAAAAAGGAATCTTTTCAGGTAATGCTGAAGACTCTCGCTGGCAGGTGGAAGAATCGTTCCGTGATGTTTGTACGAACGTGCAGATATTGTTACCAGAGAAAAAACACAATATTATTGGGGTTACTTCTACCGTTCCAAACGAAGGAAAAACTTTCTGCGCTCTGAATATGGCTATTAATCTAGCCGCTTCTGGAAAGAAGGTTTTATTGATTGATTCTGATTTGAGAAATTCGGATTTGCTACAAAAGATGGGCGTTGATGGTAAGAATAAAAAACTTGGCGAACGCGTCATTCTAGCCAACGGAGCCGCAAACGGAAATTCCAACGAAGCTAAAAACATTGTTGCTAATGACGGCAGTTGGTTTGAGTACAATGGAAAACCTGTAAAAGTAAAAGGTTTATTAAACTACCTCAACGGAGAAGTGAACGACTACACGAAAGTCATCCATTCCTACAAAGAAGAACCAACGCTGAAGTTCATTCCTGCTAACTTGATCGATGGAGAAAATCCGCACCGATTATTAGCAGATAAGCGTTTTGAATTATTGATTCAGGAAGTCAAAAAGGATTTCGATTACGTAATCATTGATTCTCCACCGGCAGGT
>JBGCDT010000606.1:0-3770 GCA_045105695.1 Saprospiraceae bacterium
AAAAAAGAATTCAAGGCAAAAAATCAATTTCAGTTACCACAATATAGTTTTGTCCAAGTACTTACGTACATTTATTGTTAGAAGTAGTTTAAACCTCTCTTTAGCTACAGAACAGACATACAAGAAAACAGACTAACGTAACACACCTAAGATGAAATCTATTTTTTTTGGCTTTCTATTTTTTCTGATGTGGGGATCCTTTGCCCGCTATCACTATGTTTGTAAAATCAAAAAACATTGTGGAGAAGAGCAGGAGGAGCCAATAGAAAATACTCGTCCAAAAACGTTGAATCTAACTTTTGGGGAAGAGGTGGTTTTAGAGGGTTATGAGCAATTTGCTTTTAACAATGGATCTAGTCTTCCTGATCTCAGTAAGGATAATAAAACTTTCCTGGATGCACTCGCTAATATTTTAAAGGAACAACCAGAACGTTCTCTGACTATTACTGGAAGGATGCTCACAACAGAGGCTGATTCTGCTTTGCAAAACACGATTCAAGAAAACCTGGGTTTAGCTCGTGCAGAACTGATGCGTAATTTATTAGTTGCAAGAGGAGTTGATGAAAGTAGAATTAGTTTGGATTACGAAACGGTAAATGCAGAACGGTTAATAGAACCTATTTCATTTTCTCTTTTTCCAAGAGGGGTAAATGAGGAACAACCTAGTGAATATGAAAAGGTGCAGTTTTCTTTCTTAGATATGACTTACTCGGATGCAAACTTTGAAAAGGATTCCGATGCTTTTACTCCCGGCTCTGCTTTTCTACTTTACGCAGATTCTGTGATTACCTACATGAATAATAACCCTGCTAAAAACCTGACTATTATCGGTCATACAGATAGTGACGGTAATGATTTCTACAATGAAGAACTTGGAATGAGAAGGGCGAAAAGCGCTAGTCGATATTTCAAAAACAAAGGATTACAATCTGAAATAAAAACAGCTTCTATGGGTGAGAAAAAACCCGTTGCACCAAACGACTCTGATCAAAACATGCAAAAGAACAGACGTGTTAACTTTAAAATAGAATAGGAAGAAAGTCTTTGGTCTTTGGTAATTAGTCTTTAGTGCGTTCAATACGTATAAAGCGCACCAAAGACTAATTACCAAAGACCAAAAGATCTACATCTCAAAAGTACAATCTACTACATTATGACACTTGATAAACTAAAAGCATTTTTCACACAACTCTTTACCGACTTGACAGTTGAGGATAGCCTCATCATCATCGGTTTTCTATTCGTCTCCTGGCTTCTCGGGTTGTTGTTTGGCCGCTGGTCGAAGGCTGGAAAAATCCGCCGCCTGAAAAGAGAGCTGAAAGCAAAGGACAAAGATCTCATTATGCTCCGTGCTGAAAATGGTTCTTACAAAGAACAGTTGGAACTCAAAGAGGAAGAACTTCAAAAGGCACAAGTCGAAATGGAGGAAGCCAAAAGTCGCAGCCGACAATTGGAAGAAGAGTACAGCCATCTTCGTGCGGATGCAGAAAACAACCAGCAGTTGGCTTCTAACATCAGTGCAGAAAATGCTTCTAACATTGAGCAGGTAGATGAACTACATAAAATCATTGCCGACCTTCAGTACAAGAACAATGAGCTAGCAAAACAGATAACGACTGGTTCTTTCCAATCAGATGGTGTTGGAAACTTGCAAGATACTGTTGAGTCTACCACGAATAGAATGAATGCTTTGGAGGCAAAGCTGAATCGACTAGAAGGGGAGAATGATCGCTTGCAAAAAACACTGAGTAACATACAGGTTGTCCAAGCAGATCTAGAAACGGCAAAGCCAGTACATGCTCTAACCACTGATGAAACGACTAAAGAAGAAAAAACAGCAATTGCTCGGTCTGCTATTCACTCTGCTATCGGCTCCAAAATCAAAGCTGCTTCTGCTTCCGAAAAAAATGATCTGAAAAAGATAAACGGAATCGGTCCTTTCATCGAAAAGAAATTGAACGACATTGGTATTTTTACTTACGAGCAGATCAGTCAGCTCGACGCAGAATTGATCACTCAAATAACAGAAGCCATTCAATTCTTCCCAGGTAGAATAAACCGTGATGACTGGGTCGGGCAAGCAAAACGCTTAATGGCCTAATAAAAAATATTTATTGATAACAAGCCTGTCTCTTTTCAGTGGCAGGCTTTTATTTTGTAGGAAATAAAAACTTCATGAAAAAGCTGACATTAAAATCAAAACGAGAAGGTTCCATCTTACGTTTACACCCTTGGGTATTCTCAGGTGGCGTAGCGCAAGAAGACGACGACATAAAAGATGGCGATTTAGTAGAGGTCTTCAGCTCTAGAGGAGATTATTTAGCAACTGGTCATTATCAGGACGCGAGCATAAAGGTGCGGATTATCTCTTTCGAGCAAACCGAAATCGATCAACACTTTTGGAATAAAAAAATAGCAGACGCCAAAGAAGTTCGTTCACAAATTGGTTTTCCTAAGCTGTCATCTGACGAGAGCCAGCCAGACAATGGTTCTACAAACTGCTATCGCTTAATTCATGCAGAAGGAGATGGCTGTCCTGGCCTAATCATAGACGTCTTTGCAGAAACGGCCATCGTCCAATGCCACTCCATCGGAATGCACCGACAAATCGCAGAAATAACGACTGCTTTGAAAACGGCTTTTGGCGAAGATCTGAAATGCATCTACGACAAAAGTAAAAAGGCCCTTCCAGGAAATTATGCTCGTACGATGGAAGACGGAGCTTTGTTTGGCGAAGTAGCAGAAGAAGTTGCTGTGTTAGAAAACGGTCATTCCTTTTTGATCAATTACCAAACAGGCCAGAAGACTGGATTCTTTTTAGATCAGCGAGACAATAGAGCTTTCGTGGGGCAATACGCCAAAGGGAAAACAGTGCTTAATGCTTTTTGCTACACCGGAGGTTTTTCTATTTATGCCTTGAAAGCAGGTGCGGAGTTGGTACACTCTGTTGATGCTTCGGAGAAGGCCATTAATCTATGTAAGAGTAATGTTATAGAAAATACACCTGATATAGAAAATACACCTGAGTTGGTTGAGAAGCATGAGGGCTACGTTGCTGATGTCAATCGTTTTTTCAAAGACACCGAAACAACCTATGACTTGATTGTTTTGGATCCGCCAGCTTTTGCAAAATCCATTTCCAAAAGACACAATGCCGTGAAAGGCTACAAGAGATTAAATGCCGAAGCCATTCGACGAATTGCTCCAGGTGGAATTCTTTTTACTTTCTCTTGTTCGCAAGTTATTGACCGGACCTTATTCCAGTCTACTATTTTAGCGGCAGCTATAGAGGCCGGACGACAGGTAAGAATTCTACATCATTTATCACAGCCGCCAGATCATCCGGTGAGTTTATTTCACCCTGAGGGAAGTTATCTAAAAGGCTTGGTTCTTAAGGTTACCTAAAACGCAAATGGCGATGTAAAGAAATTTACATCGCCATTTATCGTACCTCTTAGTTTATTTTAATCAATCCACATTCGGATTCATCTACTATGTTTTCGGGTCATCGTCTATAGCATCCTTAACGGCATCAGTCGCGTCACTTGCTAGTTCGCTTGTTTTATCTACGGCATCACCGGCAAGGTCTTTCGCTCCCGTTACCACATCACTAGCTTTTTCAACTACTGCCGAACCTGCCGTCTTTGCTACATCTGCCGCATCGCCGGCTAGCTCACTCGCTTTATCCACTGCATCACCTGCTAGATTTTTTGCACCCGTTGCTGCATCGCTCGCTTTTTCAACGACTACCGAACCTGCCGTCTTTGCTG
>JBGCDT010000607.1:0-3349 GCA_045105695.1 Saprospiraceae bacterium
GATTTACCAAAAGGACTTGGGCGTCCTCAGCGCAGGCATACATGAAACAAGACTTGAAGGAAGTGGAAGTGTGGAGGGGTTGTATATCTTAAGAATAGCTAGCGACAGTGGATTGAATAGAACAGAGAAGGTATTCTTTGGACGTAATTAACTTGGAATAAAGAGGAACGCGGATGGTGCGGATTTTTTTGGATTTTAGCAGATTGATTTTTCTGATTATATTTATTTACCACACTAGCTAAAAACGTAAGTGTATTGTTATAACAAAAAATCTACATCACTACAAAAAAAGAAAAATCAAAAAAATCAGCTCAACCCGTGTCATCCGAGTTCCTCTTAAATCTAAGCCAAATCCCCATACAAATCAAAGTCCTCCGCCCCAGTGATTTTTACCATAGCAAAATCCCCGACCCGCACATAATGTTGCTTTGCGTCTACCAAGACTTCATTATCTACCTCTGGAGAATCACTTTCCGTTCGGCCAACAAAGTACTCCCCTTCTTTCCTATCAAACAAGACTTTAAGGGTCTGACCAATTTTAGCCTCATTTTTTTCTAAAGAAATAGAACGTTGGATTTCCATCAGACGATTAGCTCTATCCGCTTTCACTTCTGCCGGAATATCATCTTCCAGATCATAAGCACGCGTATCCTCTTCATGAGAATATTGGAAAACCCCTACCCTTTCAAAACGCATATCTTCTACAAAATCACAAAGCTCCTGAAACTCCTCTTCCGTCTCTCCAGGAAAACCAACCAACAAGGTTGTTCGGATCGCAATACCCGGAATGCGCTTTCGCGCCTCGTTTACTAGGTCTCGGGTTTCTTGCTGAGTGATCTGCCGACGCATTCGATGAAGGACAGCATCACTAGCATGTTGCAAGGGCATGTCCAAGTAATTACAAACATTATCATGCTTTTTCATAGCATCGAAAATCTCCATCGGAAATTTACTTGGATAAGCATAGTGCAAGCGAATCCATTCGATACCTTCGACAGCAGCTAGCGCATCTAGTAACTGAGGCAGAGCCCTTTCTTTATAAAGATCAAGACCGTAGTAAGTCAACTCCTGAGCAATCAGCATGATTTCTTTGACGCCAAGTCGAGCTAGATTTTGAGCTTCTTTGACCAATGCCTCTATGGATTTAGAAATGTGTTTTCCACGCATCAGCGGAATGGCGCAGAAGGAGCAAGTCCGATTACAACCTTCACTGATTTTGAGATAGGCAAAATGCTGAGGCGTTGTGGTAAATCGCTCTCCGATGAGGTCGTGTTTGTAATCTGCTTCTAACTTTGCCAAAAGAGCAGGCAATTCTAAAGTCCCGAAGAAAGCATCCACCTCTGGGATTTCTTCTCCAAGATTGTCTTTATAGCGTTGCGATAAGCAGCCAGTGACATAGAGTTTGTCTATCCCTCCACGACTTTTTATATCCGCGTATTGTAGAATCGTATTCACAGATTCCTCTTTGGCCAAATCAATGAAACCACAGGTGTTCACGATAATGACATTGGCATCCTCGTCGCTTTCGTGACTGACGTCAAAATCATTTCCCTTGAGTTGTGTGATCAAATCCTCTGAGTCTACCAGGTTTTTTGAGCAGCCAAGGGTAATGACGTTTACTTTATCTTTTCTTAGTGTCTTTGTCTTCAATGTAAATTATTATTTATTAATCACTTTTCAGCAATCGAAGGAGGTTAACAGTTAACAGTCAAAAGTTAGTAGTTCTTAAAAGGTGCAAAAGTACGGTTTTGGTTAGAATTGGAGCGGTTAAAAATAATACCTTTGTTTGGTCGTTGCTTTTAGGTGTTCTCTCGTTAATGAAATGCCGATTCTAAAACTGATCAACAAAATGAAAAAACTCGCTATTATCTTTTGCTGCTTCCTATTTACTGTCACTACTTTGCAAGCACAATATGGAATATCAGTAGGCTATAAATCGATGAATGCTTCTAGCTGGGAAAATTTAATTAATAATTATAATTTATCTAATCCTGACGAAGACATCTCTCCGATGCGCAATGGAACTGCTTTTGGAGTAGACCGCTGGTTTCGATTAAAAAACTATAGAGTTGAATTTACGCCACAGTTAATGTACTCTCGGTTCTCATTAGGTTGGACTGATTTGCAGCGTGTAGATTTCGATATGGCGACTAATATGTACAGTTTTGCGTTCAACACCAATTTTTATGCTTTGGATCTGGAAGGTGATTGTAACTGCCCTACTTTTTCCAAGGATGGAAATCTGTTCAGTAAAGGTTTGTTTTTCCAAGTTTCTCCTGAAGTATTCTATATGAATAATCGGTTCAAAAAAGATAACGAAAAAAACAGTACTCATGAAGTTGGTTTCGGAATCGGAATCGGAATGGGGCTGGACATCGGCTTATCTGATTTTATGACCTTGACGCCTTTCGTACGGTACAGCTACTATCCTGATGTAGAGTGGAAGGATTTGAATCTTAGACTAGCTGACAACGAACCCCCAAATTCTGATTCGGCAGATAGTAATACGACGGATATGGTGCAGCTTTATTTTGGGGTCCGGGTTGGCTTTCGATTTGATGAGTTGAATAAGTATGGGTATCGGTAGAATTCATATCTGCTTCACCAAAAAAAAGATGTAAGGCTAATTTTAATACAATAACATAGTTCCTGATTACCCTCCAAAAATCAGCTCATGCTATGTGATCTATTCAGTAGTAGGACGACCTCTCTTCCATTCTTTCAACTTCTAGATAGCGATTAAATAAAAAGTCAAAAATGAATCCCATAGAAGTTCAACACTCCTATGGGATATTAAAAACTACTTTAAAAACAAAATTTTAACTCGGTTAGACTTAGCAATATAATGACCTAAGTAAAATCGAAAATAAGTTTAGTACATAAAGTATTATTTCTAATAACTATTGATGAGCATTATGCTCTATCAATAATTAATATTTTTTCTGTAAAGATTTCTTCTCCGATTTTTACTTGAAGGAAGTATACTTCCTTTTGAGGTAAATTAAATTGCTTCTTCCAAACATCTGAACCTTCCAACAGGCCTGAATCAAAAATTGAGTGCCCAACACTATCAAATAGTGTCACTTGCATTCTGTTTTTCCCAGGATTAAATACCGTTACGTTTACATCACCAGGAGAAGGATTTGGCAATACTTTAATTTCGATTGCAGAGCTTTCGTTTGGAATGTTTATGATTTTGGAATATTCGAAGGCTCCGTCAAAGTCAATTTGTTTGAGTCGGTAGTAGTTGTCGCCTTTGAATGGCTCTCTATCCAATTTAGTATAAATGTTTTCTTTGTCTGTGGTTCCTTTTCCTTCTATCCAGTTAATGACTTTCCAGTCTCGTCCG
>JBGCDT010000608.1:0-3335 GCA_045105695.1 Saprospiraceae bacterium
TTTGGTATTGGACTGGGTTATTTTGTTGGTGCCCGATTTTAGCTGTCCTCTTTTTTTTAAATAACATTTATAGATCGCTCTTCGAATAACTTAATTTAATGTTGATTCAGACTCTTTCTTCATTTTTTGAATCGTTGATACGATAGCTTCTGGGTTTTGAAGCCCACGCATTAAAGTACTATTACCCGTTTGGTTATCGACGATGAAAGTAACTGGTGTTGAGTTAATACCAAGGCTTTTGGCATGCATCATATCTGCGATTACTTTATCCTTGAAAGTGGCTTCGTTTAAACAGTTCAAGAACGCTTTATCATCAACACCAATATTTGCAGCTATTTGCACTAAGTCACCGGCACCTTGCCCATTACCTTTGGTAAGTTCGAATATTTGATGAAGGTAGACCCAAAAAGCTCTGTTGCCAGAAATTCTAGCGACACATTCAGATGCTTGAGCTTCAATAGCAGCTACTGGATTATGTGAGGGAAGGGGAAAATGCTTCCATTCCCAATTGACTATTCCGTTGGAAGCATCAACTACTTTTTTAGGTATAGAATGAAACTTCCTACAATAGGGACACTCTAGATCTGAGTATTCAACGAGTGTAAAACGAGCTTTTTCTTGACCGTAAATATGTTTCCCGGATTTTGTATTCTTTACTGCATTTTCGTAGGCTTCAAATTTGGTATTGATCTTCTCTTGTTTTTGACGGTCTATGAACGCATCAATTCTAGCATCTATGTGATTGTTTAAATCCTTGGCATTGTGTATGAGAAATTCTTCGAATTGGTAAGCTTGAGAGACTGTTTTAACAGCTGAAGACAGTTGAACTGTCTGATATATAGAATATGTCGCTGCACAGACACTAATAAAGGCTATGATTAGGGCTGTTAGGGTGATTTTTGGTTGTGTTAGCATAGAGTTCTTACCAAATATTTAAAATTCTCTCATGAGAGAATTGCTAAAATAGGGTAGGGATTGATAACGAGTACTTTAAAGTCCTCAATTGTGCATGTGTTTGGCTTGCCAAATGCTTAAAAAGATCGGGGGCAGGGGTGTAATTAACCATATTTACCTCACCTATCGTGTCCCGAGACACACTTGTTAGACTTCCAAGACTGTCTGCTAACCCTATGTCTATGCTTTTAGATCCTGTCCAGATGAGCCCACTAAACAATCCAGGGTATTCGTGGTTTAATTTTTCGCCACGGCCTTCTTGAACCGCAGAAATAAACTGCTCATGTATCTCACTAAGCATTTCCTTCCAGTATCCCTGAACTTTAGGATCAGCTGGGAGATATGGATCTAGTAATGCTTTGTTTGTACCAGATGTTAGAACTCTCCTTTCAATACCAATCTTTTCCATGACCTCATTGAAACCAAATCCAGAGCTAATTACACCGATAGAACCAACCATTGATGCTTGATCAACAAATATTTTGTCCGCGGATGAGGCGATGTAGTAGGCTGCCGAAGCGCTGAGGTCTTCGATTACTGCAAAAACAGGCTTACTTGGGTATTGATCTTGTAGTTGGTTGATTTCGTTATAGAGTCTACCTGCATGAACAGGTGAACCTCCTGGTGAATTGATTCTTAATGCGATGGCGTTAGAATTAATATCGTTGAATGCTCGGTGAAGGGCAGGTATTAATCGATCAGCATCAGCAAGTTGACCGCTCATTATCGGTCCATAGATTTCGATATAGGCAACGTGTGGTTTGTGTTTATTACCATGTGATTGACCAATACCATTCCCGCCTAAAAAATAAGCTATACCGATAAAGCTTAAGATGAAAAGTCCTTTGAACACATAATTAAAAAGTCTACCCCTTCTTTGTCTTCTTAATTCTTTACTTGAATGCAGTAATAGTTCTGTCATTAGATTTCTGTCTATTTCTATTTTCTCTTGTCTTTTAATATCCATTGGAACCTCATTGAAGGAATAGTGCGAAATTTGAAATCAATAAGTGACAAATGAAGCTACTCATGACTCCAGCAATTACTAAAGCCACTTTGTGGGTCTTACAAACTGATTTGAAGGGAATGGATACTGCAATGATTGAGAATGTAATTACTGCTAAGAGGGTAGGGTAGATACCCTTGCCATTAAATGTCACTGTTAGTATTGCTGTCGACGCAATTAGCATTGCGCCTAGATAGAGCGCCGTTGAAATAAAAAGCTGATTTGTCAAAATGGTCACCTCACTAATTACTCATTTTGACTTGTGTTCTAGTAATGCCCTTTATTCAATCTGCACCGGAAAGGGGTTAAATCTTGATTTGTACCAATGAATTCTCTCATGAGAGAATTTTATTAAGCTTGATGATCTAATATAACTATGGATTTCAAGGGTGGGATGCTGAGCATGATGGAAATAAGCGTTGTTGGAAGTTTGTTCTTAATTTCTCTTGCAGCGAATGCTTTAGTCACTAGATGGTCAGCAAGAAAAGTTTTAGGAATTGAAGTTTCTATTCTTAAGTCCATTTCAATTGTTGCTGTCAGATCTTTGGCTGCACTATTGGCAGGATTCTCTGTTGGATATGGAATACGGTTATATCTACAAGGTGAAATTGTTCAGCAGAGCGTTCAGGTAATAGGGGTGTCTATAGTAGCGGTTCTTAGCTTTTTTATTTACTGGACACTTTTGGGAAAAATGACAAATACTTCGATTTCTTTTCTAGGGATGACAAAGACTGTTTTAACAGAATTTTTTATGTTACTCGTAGCAGCTGTTGGAATTGCGTTTTTTTTAATCCTTTCTTTTTATGTTTTTAATTGATCAATACTTATACCTTATTATAAAAGGATAATATTATATATGTATAAAGGATTAAAAAAGGATAAAAGAAGGTTAGGACACGTATTTTTACTTATAACTACATGATTTAATTATCATTTTTAAGATATTATCGTGCAATGATCCCATAGGTTAATGTGCAATAAACCCATAGGTTTTCGTGCAGTGTTCCCACATACCATCTGAAAAACACACATCTTATCCACAGCATTTGTTCATCTTATCCACAAAAAGAGCTAAATAATCCTTTATCGTGCAGGCTTCCCATATAGGGGATTTTTAACTGTGCAACCATCCCATATATATTTTTTGAGTCGTGCAATTGTCCCATATAGTTTTTCGAGTTCGTGCAACAATCCCATATATCAATCAATGTTCAAAATATAGTCTGTGCAATGAACCCATATACATTCGTGCAGCACACCCATATATATTTTGATGCTTATACACAGAAAATGTGGATAACTAATCGCACTTTTTATGATCAAAAAGAACAAATATAAGGCGTATATATAACTATTGATAATTACCCGGATCAGA